>DAMDIS010000227.1:0-1592 GCA_032100885.1 Proteiniclasticum sp. | reverse complement strand
TCCGATGAGGATTGTATTCGCCGCTCTGATATTGCCTGATGCCTTGGCTTCAACCTGAGCATCGATTTCGATGACATTGAATCTCTTCTTCAGCTCTTCGATCTCTTCTTCCGGGTATTCTTCCTTTTCAAGAAGCACCGGAGTCGGATAGACTCTGTTGGTGTTTAGGATGACGGTTCCGCCGTCTTTAAGGGTATGGCTCCATCTCAGCGCTTCCAGGGGTTCCATCCCTAATATGATATCCGCTTCACGAGGAAGAATGTTCGGGCTGTGCACTTTCTCGCCCATCTTGATGCTTCCCCATACGGTTCCGCCTCTCTGGGAAAGACCGACCACGTCATTGGTCTTGACGTCCAGTCCCGATAAAAATGCCGCTTCCGATATGATTCTTGTGGCAAGGACGAGTCCCTGTCCGCCTACTCCTGCTATGATGATGCTTTTCATATCCATTCTTTCTGGCCTCCTCTTTGTGACTGCTTGATGGCGCCTACCGGACATACCTGGGAGCATACGCTGCAGCCTACGCACATGTTCGGATCGATGGATGATTTCAGTTTGTCGATACCTGTGTAGCTCTTCATTCTGATCGGCGGACAGTTGGTGTTGACACAGCTTCTGCATCCGATGCAGATCTTCGGATCCACATAGTAGTTGGGTTCCTTGATCTTGAACTTCAGCGCGCAGGGTCTTGTGGCAATAATGACTGAGATGCCCTTGTTCTTCACTTCCTGTTTCAGGGTGTCTCTGAAGAGCTTGTAGTCGAACTGATCCACATACTGGACATTTTCGATGCCCATGGTGTTCATCATGCTCTTGATGTCGATATTCATATCGTCGTTCACATCGTACTTTCCTGAGGAACCGTTGCCCTGACCTCCGGTCATAGCTGTGGTACCGTTCTGTAGAACGATGAAGGTCATATTGTCACTTCCGTCTGCCTGATGAAGAAGATTTGCAAATCCGGTCATCCCCGAGTGGAAGAATGTTCCGTCTCCGATGACGGAAACAAGAGGTTTTTCATCCCCGCTCATTCTCATGACCTTATTCATGCCTTTGGTGATGCCCACGGTCGCGCCCATGCTGATCATGGTGTGGGATGCTTCAAAAGCGGGAAGTACAGACATGCTGTAGCAGCCGATATCACCCATCACAGTAACTTTCATCTTTTTCAGGATATCAAAGACCGGTCTGTGCGGGCAGCCCGAACAGAACATGGGTGGTCTTGACACCGTATCTTTCCGTTCAAGAAGATTCAGTCTCTGACTGCTGAGAAGCCCTGCCTTATAAAGACCTTCCTCAATCTGCTCCGCGTTGAGCTCTCCAGTAAAGGAGAACCATTTCTTTCCTTCACAGGCGATGCCCATGAGCTTGAGCTCGTTCTCTATGAACGGCATCATCTCTTCAACGACAATGATCTTTTCGTATCTTTCGCTCAGCTCCTTAAGTCTTCTTTCACTCAGCGGATAGACAAGGCCTGGCCTGTATATGCTGTATGGTACCTGAAGCTCCATGAGATTCTGATAGACAAGCCCTGTAGCAATAAGAAGAACCTTCGATCCTTCCACTTCATGCAGGGTGTTCATGGGTGCATC
>DAMDIS010000226.1:0-1648 GCA_032100885.1 Proteiniclasticum sp. | reverse complement strand
GAATCTTGTGGGTTCATAGGAAAGAATGAACGCATTGGGCTCAAATTCGGCAATGAGATCAAGGAGTTCATTTTCTCTTGTCCTCTTTGTCAGGATATCCAGACGGTATCTCGGGCTGTCTTTTCCCTCACCCTGGAAGACCGTAACACCGAAGCCTCTTTCTCTGACTGTACTGATCAGTTTGTGGTTCATCTCTTTGATGTTCACAAGAATTGACGTATACCCGATGGCGATCTTGTTTTCGATATGGATACCCACAATCAGTCCCAGAGAGAACCCAAGGGCATAAACGAGCATCTGTATGATATTCTGCTCACCGGTCAGAACGATAGCCAGACCGAATACATAGATGATGCTTTCAAGAAAGCCGAACACTGCGGTAAGAAGGGTCAGTTTTTTGACCATACTTATGGTTCTCAGGGCGAGCATGGGCACGTAGACAAGCTGCAGGATGAGCAGCAGTATAATATCTTTCATTCGTTATCTCCTCTTTGCTTTATGACCCACTCTAACACGTAGAGGAATTTTTTTCAAATGCTTAAGCGCTCTGCCGACGGACTTGAAGATGAAATACATGAAAAAATCAGTTTTACTTCAAATATAAAGCAGTTCCTCTCATTAGAAAACGGATGAGGAACTGCAGTCTATGGTTTAAATTTTGTAGCTATGCTTCATTTTCAATGTTTCTGTATAAAGTGAAAAGCGCTTCCTTCAGTTCTGATATCTGCTCAACTGTAAATCCTCTTACAAGGGTCTCCTCCATCTCCACCTGAAAATCCGAGGCTTTGATTGACTTGGACTCATGGTCCCTGGTGAGGTAGACATTCTTGATCCGTTTATCCACGGTATCATATTCGCTGGTGATCAGTCCTTTTGATTCCAGTCTTTTGAGAATTCCGATAATCGTAGGATGCGTAACCTGAAAATACTCTTCCATGTCCCTTTGTGAAGTTTTCATTCCTCTGCGGTGATGGAGATACGACAGTACTCTCCCCTGGGACAGGGTCATGTCGTAGTGCTTCAGTTTCTGGTTTGCTTTTGTTTCTATGGCATCACCAATGAGCTTGATGATAAATCCGATGTCTTCGTTACGGTACATGCTTCTACTCCCTCAACTGTTTGATCGGGTACAGACGGTCATCTATACACTGCAATTCAAGTTTTCCTGTTTATCTTTCGATCTCTTTATGGATACGATTGTCTCTTCCCCATTTATATCGGTCTCATCTGACTTAATTTAATAGCATTTAGGATATATCTTTATAAAAGACTTTTGATGACAAAATAATCTGTAAGTTAGACTGGAACGATATATTGCCTGAAATATCCGTTAAATTTTTCTTGTTATCGTATATTAAGAATGTTATATTGTGTTTAAGATATATCAGACTATAGTGAGAAACGCTATTTTCACTGTAGCAATCTGGGAAGAGAGGATAAACAATGCTGAAAAACCATATGGAAGTTCTGATCGAAAACCATCTCCCTTCACTGATCAAGGAGACTTCCCATGTCAGAAACTGTGAAAAATGTCAGAATGATATCCAGGCAATCGCGCTCAACAATCTGAAACCCATGTATATCATGTCGGATAAGGGGATGATCTACACAAAGCTCAAGGAACTCGATCTTCAGTTCCAGTCAGATA
>DAMDIS010000225.1:0-1818 GCA_032100885.1 Proteiniclasticum sp. | reverse complement strand
AAAAAAGAAACTACTTGAGTATTTTATTACTTTCTCTTGCTTTTTCAGTAGTTTTGTAATTATTTTTTTGCATTGTTATAATGATATCCGTCTTCACCGTTCTTTGCTTAAGCATAATCTGGAATCATCTTATGGTTCAATCTTTTTTAAATTGTTGCATTTAATTATACACGGCCAAGAAAAACTGGAAGATGAGGAGAGTGGATCAAACACAAGCCAGCAGAGGCACTGGAAGAGATTCTTAGAGAAATACTTCTGGGGATAAACGATCTAAAGGGTGGAAGAAAGAAGGGGGAAAGAAAGAAGGAAATCGGTAAAGAGTCATCAGAGATACGCAGGTACTTTATTACTGGCGGCTATGGCACCAAAGCAGTTAGATGAATTTAGTGCTTGATCACATGATCACAGCCCAAAGGAAGATAGTGCAAGTAGCCATCGTGGAATTCTTCTGAAATATGGGGAAGCAGGATTTATACAGGAATTCCTGGAGTAAAATTAGAAGAAAATGAAAGCGGCTAAATCTTCTAATAAGTGAATTTAGCTCTTGTTGTGTTTTGGTCATATTGAGAATTTGTTGCATTTAAATTTGACATTAGGCAAGTGAATTAATTCAAATAATTATCAAATAAAAACCAGAAAAGCAACCGAATGAAAATAGGAAAAGCAACCGAATGAAAATAGGAAAAGTGACCGAATAGGAATTGCAAAAACAACCGATTAGCTTTATGGCGCTTTTCATGCTTATGCTTGCAGGTTAACTGGAGCACAAGGCTGGGAAAATCTTCTGGTGATAAAGTCTATACTTTTGATAATCACGAATAATGAGATCAGAGAATACAGAGATACCATATAGTTTCTGCTGATCAGTCCTGATCCAATAATCACAATTCCGTCAAGAATGAACAGGATGACAGGCAGTTTCGGCTTTGTAAGGACTTTGTGGATCAGCATAGCCAGTAGGTCCGTTCCTCCAGTTGCGCATCCTCTGATGATCGCAATGCCTATGGAAATACCTACAAGGAGTCCCCCTGTAATGCCAGCAAGAAGAAGATTGCTTGTGACGTGGGTTTGAGGTACGATTTTCAGGAAAAGTGGCATAGTGAGAGTGATATAGAGTGTTTTAATTCCAAAGTTTTTTCCGAGAAACAAGACCCCCATGATGAGCAGGGGTACGGATATGCCAAGGGAAACAAATTCAACAGGGAATCCTGTTAAGGCATTGACAACAATGGACATTCCGGTGATTCCACCTGGAGCAAGCGTGTGCTCTTTGAAGAACAGCATGACGGCCAGTGCCATCAGGAGGCTTGAAAATGTGATGAGGATATAATCTATAATGAACTCCTTTTTATGCATGATCGAATCTCCTTTATTGCTATGAGTATCTAGTTACTATGATATAGATATATTTTCGCATCAATAAAATATTGATGGCCTTGTTCAGTGAATCGTTTTTATGATGAACTGCTCCAGGGAGCGGTTCACTTAAAACTGTATAAACTGAAACACTAACTAATGATAGCGCGGTTGATACGCTCAGTCAATGACCAGGTGTTCATCATAATTACCTTTTCAATATGGTAAATAGTAGATAATAGAATGGCTACACGAGATGAGGCTTCCAGAACAGGAGGGGATACTGTCATCAGATGATCAGAAGACTACGCATGGAGCATCTTAAGGAAAGAAAGCAGAGTGAGTAAATGTGTGGGCTTCATGCTGATTCAATGAAACGCAATATATATGAATGGGGCAGGAAGGGTTGTGAGAATCAATGGTCTGGTAGAACGTGCTTATGGAACCCTTTGGGGACAAGAT
>DAMDIS010000224.1:0-1847 GCA_032100885.1 Proteiniclasticum sp. | reverse complement strand
AAACTTTCCGCGAAAAAATCACGATGGAAATCACTGCCATGACGAACATGCACAGGAAAATGAAATAGAGGGATGTAAATACAATCCCTCCTATGGAATAGTAGAGGACTATGGAAATCAGAAATCCCACAATAAATCTATAATCCAGTTTCATAACTAACCATCCATTCTTGGGGGCTCCACAGTAGAGATCATCACCTGAAGCGCTTCATAGGCATTGTTTCCCTGACCTCTTGCATAGGAGGACAGAATTAGCCTATGGGCAAGGACCATCCCTGCATTTTCCTTGACGTCTTCGGGGATCACATAATTTCTTCCCCTGATGAGTGCTGTAGCCTGACTGATTCTCATCAGTGCAATAGAGGCTCTTGGACTGGCGCCTAGTGTGAACAGCTTGCTTTCTCTTGTCGCCTTTACAATGTCAACGATATACTTGTAGATGCCATCAGATACTTTGACCTGTCGTGTCATCTGCTGAAGCATGAGGACATCCTCCGACGAGGCTACAGGTCCGATTTTTTCCAGCGGAATTTCTTCCCTGAAGTTCCTGAGAATCGTGAGTTCATCTGATATTGATGGATATCCGATTTTGATCCTCAGCATGAACCGGTCCAGCTGGGCTTCAGGCAGATTGAACGTTCCTTCATACTCAATGGGATTCTGTGTCGCCATGACAAAAAACGGCTTTTGCAGCGTGTAGCTTTCAGTTCCTTCCGAGACCTGATATTCCTCCATAACTTCCAGAAGAGCGGCCTGAGTCTTTGGAGATGTCCGGTTGATTTCATCCGCCAGAACAATGTTTGCAAAGATCGGTCCTTTTCTGAATTCAAAGTTCATATCTTTCTTGTTGTAGATGGAAACACCAAGAATATCAGAAGGAAGAAGGTCCGGTGTAAACTGGATTCTTGAGTAGGAAAGATTGAGACTCTTTGCAAGAGCCTTAACAAGTGTCGTTTTACCGATCCCGGGAATATCTTCAATCAGTATATGGCCTCCTGCGAGAATACCTTTCAGGATATTCTTGACCACACTGTTTTTTCCTATGATTACTTTTTCGACATTTTCCTCGATTCGTCTTACATACTCCATAAAATTAACTCTCCTTATTATGCTCTTCTGACTGAACTGTCTAAAAAATTACATCTACTATTATTTTAACATAGAGCTCAACGGGTTTATATGAACATTTGATTATATCCAATCTATTTACTGCGGTTTGTCAAAAATGGACCCACCTTGCGGCGGATCCATTCGTTCAAATGCATTCATATTCAGGTCGGTCTTATGACAGATTAACCTGCAGGTGTTTCAGCTGGTTCAGTTGGAGGAGCAGGTGTTACCGGTGGAGTGACCACAGGAGGTGCAGCAACAGGTTTCTTCTTTGTTCCATAAAGGATAACCTGGTCTACCTTCTTATAGCTGTCATTTGAAATCTGCTCTGTTTTTATAACCTTACCATCCTTCAGTGTCTGCTTATAGGTCTTTGATGTATAACCGGTTACCGGCTTGAGTTCTACTTTTTCTTCACCTTCAAACATTGTCGGATCTTCTTTTCTTACTGTCTTCGGCTGAATGACCGATGTGGTCTCGCTGAAGATCTTGTATTCATATCCGCCCATATCCGCTTTATGTCCGTAAACAGCTACCGTTAGTGTACTGTTGTCACCGTAAGCATAGATATAAACAGGATTTGCGTACTCGTTTTTAAATTTCAGATCAAGATATGGTGAGTATACTACGGCATCCATACCCGGCTTCAGGTAAGATACTGCCATGGAATGGTTTCTTCTCTGTTCCACACCGAGATTGCTGTGAAGTGCTGCCTGGTATAAAGTACTTGATACCTG
>DAMDIS010000223.1:0-1926 GCA_032100885.1 Proteiniclasticum sp. | reverse complement strand
TATTCCTCTAGAGATAAGGCTTTCCCGCTTTCTTTCACATTAAAATGAATCAGTTCTCCGTCCGTAAAGGAAGTCTCCTTCCAGTGCTCACCCTTGAAAACCGGGATCCTGACTTTCACGTCAGCTTTTTGTGCATAACAGAGTACAGCGGTGATATAATCAAGAGCGCCGTCTGCGAGAAGTTCTTTCTTTCCTTTAATCAGACAGTCCTTCACCATGACTTCCGCAATTCGGTCATACTTATGGTGAGAAGGATTTGCGCCTTCGAGTTTTAAGTAGATTTCGCCGACATCAAAGATTTTCTCCAGGTTTTTTGCCTGCATGAGCGGTGTTTTACCTGAAATATTCATTGCATCACTCCTTTAAAGATTGAATATGACTTCAGTCTGCTCATTTATGCAGCTGAGGCTTCTCTCTTTATAGGGTAACATAAGTGAAAAGATGAAACCACCTATCAGTTTATAGGATGACAGAGACAGAAGATTGATGGGCGCTCTTTCAATCATCCCGTGGAGTGTTGTATAATAGCCAAGTGAGAAGGGATGATAGTACTAGAATACACTTTTTCATCTTAATGATCATAAAATAAAATTGAATCCCCATAAGCCTTCAGATAGAAAGAATGTGGCGTTTCACCATGAAACACTGCGAGAAAAATTTACGGGGTTGGGCATAGAGGTCTTTAACATATTGATGCTGTGACCGATATAGAGAATAAGTATCGCATGGCTTACCGTCAAAATACATCGGTTAATGCCAAATGGAGTTTATTGTGAAGAAAAGATTGAAGTCTAAGACCATTGAGCTTAAGTATTTTATTATTCCATTTCTTTTAATTATACTTGCTTATTCTTACCTGGTTTACGGCGCTATGGTCAGCTGGATCAGAAACAACTATGATTTAATCAGAGCGGATGCGATAAACGTTGCAAGAGTTTATTCGCAGAATTTAAATAAATCGACGAAGGCTAAGGAGCTGCTCTACGATCTCATCGATGAGCGGCTGCTCATGGCCAGCAGCGCATTGTCCCAGCGGACGGAAGGGCACAGCAATGAGCTTCTCAGGCTGCTTGCCAGTGAGCTCAACGTGGATGTCATTCATTCCTACGACAGAAACGGCGTCATGCAGTATGACAGTCTCAATGAATACATCGGCTGGAAAGCGCCTGAAGGACATCCTGTCTATGATTTTCTGCACAGCGGAGAAAAATTCCGTGTTGAAGAGGTGAGAAAGGATTCCGAGAGCGACCGTTTCTACAAATACAGCTATACAAGGCTGACAGATGGAAGATTCTTTCAGGTGGGGGTCTCAGCAGAAAATATCCAGAGCTTTCTGAACGAATTCGAGATGAAGCAGCTTCTATCGGATATCGGGAAAAGCTATACGGTAGATTTTGCACATTTTATCGGAACAGACAATATCATTCAGGAGTCTACAATTGAAAGCCTCAAAGGAACAGTGATTGAAGACAAGTATCTTCTTCAGGCCATCTATCTCGATCAGGAGTACGATGTGACCTCAGAAGTACTCGGGGTAAAATCCTATCAGGTGTATGTGCCTGTTTACGTGGATACAGTGAAAATCGGGACACTGGCCATCGGACAGAAGACGGACAGTTTCTTTACCTCGGCACTGGGGATCATAGGGAAAGGTTCAGGCGTTCTTCTTTCCATCATCGTTGTCATGGGTATCCTGATTGTCATCACCTACAACAAGAGCAAGAATCATTTAAACCTAGCCTATTATGATACACTGACCAAACTGCCGAATGATACCTACATGAAAGAATACCTGGCAGGGAAAATCAGCCAGAAGAAAATTGCAAACAAGGCAATCTTTCTGATCAATATGAGAAACTTCAGAACCATCAATATTGCACTGGGATTTGAAGTGGGCGATCTCATTATAAAGGAGATTTCCCAGCG
>DAMDIS010000222.1:447-1963 GCA_032100885.1 Proteiniclasticum sp. | reverse complement strand
TAGAGCCCATGATACTGCAGGGGAGGCCCTGTGGGAAAGTAGGTCGTCGCCAGTTACAGAAGCTCCAAGCGTAATGCCTGGAGCTTTTTTTGCGTGTAAAAATACAGTAGAACAACAGGATAAATTATTGACAAAAATTAACAAGTATGACAAAATTAGTCAGTATACGGACACAACTGGAAAAGGGAAGCGAGGGAATTATGGAATCAAAAGGACTATATATCATAGATACGGATCAGGGTTACAATATGCTGGAAGCGGTTGCTGAGGCAAAGAGATGTCTAAACTGCAAGAATCCGACTTGCATAGGAGGATGTCCCATTGAAAATGAAATCCCTGAGTTTATAAAAGAAATATCAAAAGGCAACTTTGGAGAAGCACGAGAAATACTGGCCAGAAAGACCAATCTGCCTGCAATATGTGGAAGAGTATGTCCTCATGATCTTCAATGTGAAGGACACTGTATCCTGGCAAAAGCCGGTAAGGAGATAAATATCGGTAAGCTTGAAAGATTTGTAGCGGACTTCGATCATACTATGGGTCTGATCAACGAAAAGATTCCGAGAAAGACAAGAGGAAAGGTTGCGGTCATCGGATCGGGTCCTGCCGGACTGACCATCGCAGGGGATCTGGCGAAAATCGGATTTAATGTGGTGGTATACGAAGCTCTTCCAGAAGCTGGAGGAATACTGCTTTATGGAATTCCGGATTTCAGACTGCAAAAGGATGTTGTAAGAAGAGAAATCAGAAAAATCGAATCCTATGGTGTCACTTTTATGACCAACACGGTCGCAGGAGTTGATTTTACAGTGGATACATTATTTCAGAACGGATTCGACGCAGTGTTCATTGGTACAGGTACCAATGTATCCAACAATCGGGATATTCCTGGTAAGTCTCTTAAAGGAGTTGAACTGTCGTCTTATTTCCTGAGAACTTCAATGCTGGCAAACGAAGGGAAACTAAGCAGCAGTGATGTCATCGTAAAGGAAGGCAGCAGAGTCATCGTAATAGGTGGTGGCAACGTGGCTATGGATGCCGCAAGAACAGCAGTGAGGATTGGTGCCAAAGAGGTGAGTGTTGTCTACAGAAGATCTGAGGAAGACATGCCGGCGACCAGAGCAGAATATGAAGATGCATTAAGAGAAGGCGTGATGTTCAGATTCAACAGAAATCCCATTGAATATCTGGGCAGAGGGGATGAAGTCTGTGCACTTAAAGTGATGTCTGAAGATGGTGAAGAGGTTCTTGAAGCAGATGTTATGCTTGTCGCCATTGGAAGCAAGCCTGCTAAAAGGATAGTTTCTACCACAGAAGGAATTGATGTAGATGAGAAAGGTTATGTCGTAACAAGAGAAAAACCATACGGCATGACGACTCTTAAAGGGGTATTCGCAGGGGGTGACGTTGTCCATCAGCCTGCAACGGTAGTCAAGGCAATGAAAGAAGCAAAAAAAGTAGCAGAAGGTATTGCAGCATATGTGGATGCCAAAAAACTTCTGGATCTTTAATACTG
>DAMDIS010000222.1:0-320 GCA_032100885.1 Proteiniclasticum sp. | reverse complement strand
ATTCAAATCGTCATTCGTTATACTCATCAGTTTCTATGGGATAAAGTAGTAATGAATAAAGGAATGGTTGTATGCTGATTTTTAAGCATATTTCCATTCCTTTTTGCTATTTCATTTTTGGATTGATAATGCGATGAACCGGATGACTAGAACAGCAGTGAAAAGATTCTGAAGAAGCTTTCCTTGAGATGTGTAAACACGCTTCCCTGGTTGTACTCTTCAAGTGTCAGCATTCTGCTTTCTGCAATATCATCATAGAAGAAACCTTGATCTCAAGAAGTGTGGACGCCATGAGCAGAAACTCCGACGCAATCTCAAGA
>DAMDIS010000221.1:0-2039 GCA_032100885.1 Proteiniclasticum sp. | reverse complement strand
GACCTTGATGAGTCCTTTCTCCTGCAGCTTCTGTATGACGTAGTCGCTGTTGACCCCTCTTATCTCGTCGATGTCCACTCTTGTGACGGGCTGCTTGAAGGCAATGATGGACAGGCACTCCAGAGCTCCTTTTGAAAGGCTCTGCCGGTCGTTTACGCCCAGAAGCTCTTTGAGATAATGGGTATTGCATTCCTTTGTTCCGAGCTGAATCCGGTTTTCAAGAATCAGAAGCCTGATTCCCCTTCTCCCGTTTTCCAGCTCTTCCTGATAGCCTGCTATGACCTCCTCAAGATCCTTTTCACGCAGGCTGAGGATTCTCATAAGATCCTTCTTCCTTACAGCTTCACCTGCAGCAAAGAGTATGCTCTCCAGGGCGCTGACATAAGGCTCCATATCAAAGAGACCTTCCATTTCCAGAACCGTATATAATTTATCTTCCATCTTCTACCCCTTTTTCAATGATGATCTCGGAAAAGATGTCTTCCTGCGAGACTCTTATCCGCCTGTTTCTCGACAGTTCAAGGATGGCCAGAAAGAGAACGATTCTTTCGGCTTTCGACTTCATTCCCGTCAATAGATCGCTGAAACTGAATGTACTTCTGCCGGAGAGGATCCGTTCTAAATCCTCCATCTTGTCTTCAATCCTGTATTCCTCTCTCTCAAGAGTCCTGGTCCTTACAAAGCTTCTGTTCACCTTTTCCTTCTGCCGGTTCATCAGACTCTTGTAAGTGAGGTACAGACTGTCCATGGTGACGCCCTGAAGCAGTTTATCAAGATGAACTTCATCCTGTATGATGGTTTCCGCACGCTTGGTGAAAATGAAAAGATCGTTTCTGAAACGCTCCCCTATTTTTTCTGCAATGATCTTGAAGGCTTCGTATTCTTCGATCCGAAGAACAAGTTTTTCCTTAAGCTCCTCCTCATCCACTTCCTCCTTATGCTTGGGCAGCATTTCTCTGGACTTGATCTCAAGAAGTGTGGACGCCATGAGCAGAAACTCCGACGCAATCTCAAGATCCAGCTCCTGCATGCTGTGCAGGTAGAGGAGGTACTGACTGGTGATTTCCGAGATCCTGATTTCCTGTATCTTCATCTTGTTGACTTTCAGAAGATGAAGAAGCAGATCGAAGGGACCTTCGAAATTGGTGATATTGATATTCAGGCTTTCCATGACATCCCCCAAAAGACATATTTTGCTCTTTCACCATTATACAGAAATATTCCCATAAAGAAAACAGGACATCCTCCAGATGGGAATGTCCTGTGCTCTTTTACAGTCTGTCCTTCATCCGGTCATGACTGCTCATTTCCGGTCACAGAGCCTCTCAGCTTATGACATCAAGGATGAAGGGAATGATCTCCGTCTTTTCCTCATTCACCTCGTATGCAGCAAGAGCCTTGTCGTAGGCATCCTGATAGTTTTCACGGTTTGTGAGCAGGGTGCAGAGGACATCTCCTTTGGACACCCTGTCGCCCACCTTCTTCAACAGAGATATCCCTGCAGCATAGTCGATGACATCTTCCTTGGTCTCCCGGCCTGCACCGAGAAGCATGGCTGCTGTTCCGATTTCCTGTGCTCGGATCTCATGGACATAGCCGCTCTGCTCCGAAACGACGGGAACATTGATTTTAGCTTCAGGAAGGGTTTCAGGATGAAGAATCTGCTCGGGGTTTCCACCCTGAATCTTCACCAGAGTCTCGAAAAAGCCCAGTGCACGTCCGTTTGCGATGTTCTCCATAATGGCTGTTCTTGCCTCTTCCAGGGAGTCAAAAGCCTTTCCGAGGACCGCCATGTATGATGCGATGGTGACGCTGACATTGATGAGATCCTCACGGCCTTCACCCTTCAGTGCCCCGATGGCTTCTCTGACTTCGTTGGCGTTGCCCACTTCTGTACCCAGCGGTTCGTTCATGTTGGTGAGAACGGCAACGGTATTCCTGCCGAGACCCTTGCCGATGGAAACCATAGCTTCAGCAAGTACTCTCGCCTCAGCCAGGGTTTTCATGAATGCGCCGTTTCCAACCTTGACATCCAGTAC
>DAMDIS010000220.1:0-2080 GCA_032100885.1 Proteiniclasticum sp. | reverse complement strand
TCCTAAGTACTAAAATGATTCTAATAACTCAACTTAAATAAATATTTAACAAATTTCGCAGATATGCGTATAAAACTTACCTTCCTATATTATAATAGTACTAATCAATTAATATGCTTTTGTATCCAATTTCGCATATTTAATTATTGCAAGGTATAATCTTAATTTAGGAGGACTTATGGACTACAATATTTTTCTACTAGCAAAAAACGGAAATAAAGATGCTATTGAATTAGTGATTAAGACCGTTGAACCATTTATCTTCAAACAGTGCCGAAAAATGAAACTTCGTGAGTATGATTATGATGATCTCCGCCAGATCTGCTATATGGCAGTGATTAAAGGCATTCCCAAAATAAATGAGGAGCATCTCTCTACAGCACCTTCTTACCTCATGAAATGTGTACACAACGCCTTAAAGTATGAAGCAAGAAGAGCGCTTACGAAACCGGAAGATGCAAGTATCGAAACAGAAGATAAAGATGGGATAAAATATGCTGAAAAGCTTGTTTCAACTGAAGAAACCGAAAAGATTTTCTTCAGAAACCACGGTAAAACGAAAATAAAAGAAGCTTTTGAAATATTGTGCACCGAAGAGAAGAACATCATATCCTTTTACATCAACGATCCCTATGGAGGAATAAAACGGTATTCCGAGCTGTATAACGCGGATTACCGAAAATCCAGGTACTTAAAAGATAAAGCATTAAAGAGAATGAAGAATTTCCTTGAATCATCAAATGACGATGATATTGATCTTTAATTTCCGTTTACAGTAAAAAATACATCACAAAAAGAAATTTTACCTTGCATTTAAATAGAAACTTAAGCCTGGTGCTAGTCTTCCAGGCTTTTGCTTTGCAATAATCTTTGTGTGATAATTTTTTTAAGTCTCTATTACTCCTGTGGTAAAATTGGATAAAGAAGGGACTGATATTATGGAAAAAATAAAATCCGCAGTAAAACTCATACAGAACGCTTCCAGAATTGTAATACTGACAGGTGCCGGGATGTCCACAGAGTCAGGGCTGAAAGACTTCAGATCCAAAGACGGTCTAGGTAGAAGTCAATATGAAGGCTATTATCCTGAAGAAATTCTATCAAGAGACTTCTTCATAAAGCATACAGACATCTTCTACTCCTATATCAGAGATAAATTGAATGTTACAGGAATCTCGCCAAACAAGGGGCACCTGATTCTATCGGAATGGGAAAAAGATAAAGACATAACCATCATTACCCAGAATATCGATTCACTGCATCAGAAAGCAGGAAGCACTAAAGTGCTGGAAATCCACGGGACACTGGCATTCTGCACCTGCCAGAACTGCAGATTGGTTAAACCTTTGAAGCAGGTTCTACATGAAGGTTACGAATGTTCATGTGGTGGAATGTACAAGCCTGATATCGTGCTCTATGACGAAGAAGTCACACATATCAGAGAAGCCTTCAGATTAGCTCAGGAGGCTGATCTCCTCATTGTTCTCGGGACATCGCTTAAAGTCTACCCTGCAGCGAGTATTCCGGAGATTTATGGTATGAGCCATAAAGGAGCGATAATCATAAACAGAGATGAGACACCATACGCGCATCATTTTAGTGTGGTAGAAATTAACGAAGGTATTGGAACTACTCTGGATAAAATCAATCGAATGCTAAAGTATAACGGTGCATAGAGTTTCAAGATATCAGAGAAAGAGACCGAACCGAATGGATTTGATGCAGCAAATCCATCTGGTTCGGTCTCTTAATATACTATCTTAGTTTAGATTTCGATATTAAGTGCATTCTTCACGATCACACCAATGACAAATGAAGCAAATGCAACACTCAGTGAGACAATAGCCATGATCTTGAAGTGGTCTTTAAACTTTTCACCCTTAGTTACAGAAACATAGTAACTGAAGAGTGCAATGATTGAAATCACGACCATGAGCATCATTCCTAATGCGTATATATAGTCATCTTTAGGTAGCAAGAGGTAAGGAAGAACCATCAAAGTAACCGTTATAACATAAGCGGCACCTGTAATTGCTGCAGCTTTAATCGGAGTCTTTTTACTTTTCTTGCCATCTGCCCT
>DAMDIS010000219.1:0-2082 GCA_032100885.1 Proteiniclasticum sp. | reverse complement strand
AGCTTCCTGTAATGCTCTTCGTCTGCTGTTTCATGTCTGAGCAGATAGCGGTCAGCTCCTGCTTCATAAAGTCTTCTATAGCTCTTTTCCGGTCTTTCTCCAAGAGACAGCGTTAAGGCACAATCAGGATACCTGCGCTTGATGATCGATATGATTTCCACGAGTTTTTCGTCGTCATAGAAACCATCTTCACCGCCCTGCATGACAAAGGTTCTAAAGCCCAGTTCATGGCCTTTTTTGCAGCACTCAAGGATATCATCCACGTTCAGGCGGTATCTCTTTGCATTCGGATTGCCGCGTCTTATACCGCAGTACAGGCAGTCACAGGAGCAGTAGCTGGACAGCTCTATGAGTCCTCTGATATATACCTTGTTTCCGTAGATTTCTTGCCTGACATCTCTTGCAAAAGCCTGTGCATAGGAGAGTTCTTCGGGAGTGAACGAGTCGATAAGCGAGCTGAACTCCTCAAGGGATAAGACCTTGTCTCTTGACAGTTTTCTGATAAGCATTTCATTTCTCGTCATAGCTGCTCCTTCTTGCTTTTTGCATAAATCGTTTTTGTTGATACCCCCGGCAGCATGCCAAGCTTCCCTGATAGAGAACTGATGATGTCCATGGGAGCATCCACGGCCAGAGAAATGATGTTCATGTTTTTTTCTCGATAGGGAATGCCCATTCTGCCGATGACGTATTCACCATACTCATGGAGAATCCTGTTCAGTTTCTCTGCTGAATCATAATTTTCTATGACAATCCCGATGAGTGCAACTCGCGTTTCCATACTTTCCTCCCAATAAAAAAATACGCCAAAAGGCGCATGTAAATGACTCTACCATCCGCGCCTTCCCCTTCGGGCATATCCCTTAGGGTCAGTACCAGTATAAGTTTGAGGTTTGAAGAAAGAACACTCTCGGCTTCGCACCTTTTTCATCATATCACAGTTATTGTTAAAATAATATCATAATGTGTTTTTTTTCAGATGTTTTTATACAGAAAAAAGTCTGCAGATTCATATACATTCTGCAGACCCCAGAATCATCTTAAATATTCATCGTAATCAGACAGCTTCACAAAGCGGAATCCCTTTTCCCTAAGCATAGGCACCACAAGCCTTATACCATCTGCTACTGCTTTATCCGGCTGGTTCATATGATAGAGAAGAATCGAACCGTTTCTGGCTTTTTTTGCGGAATTCAGAATCTGTGACTTGTTAAACTTTGCACCAGCATCACCCAAAAGATCAAAATTCACTGCCTTCAAACCCAGATCTTTCAGTATGGATAAGCTTACCTCATCATAATATGCAGTGCCTGATCTGAAATATCTTGGCTTAACACCCGTCATGTGGAAGATTTCATTCTGATTCTTCATCACTTCATCAAGCACCTGAGATATGCTTCCCGTACCCTGAATGTTGTATACTGACCTTCCTTCAACTGATAATGGTTTATGCTCATGCCCATGGTTCTGAATCTCAAAGAGATCTGTATGAGCAAGCATTCTGAACTGCTTCGGATTTTCTCTGATCCACCTGCTGTTGATGAAAAGAGAAGCAGGAACCTTTTCTTCAATTAGGTAGTCAATCAGTTCCTTGTCATAACCGCTGCCTGTGCTTCCTCCACATGCGTCGAATGTCAGTGCAATCACTTTTTCCTGAACTTCAAGGTGAGTATAGACACCCTCTATGTTTTCACCGAATATACCGGAGTCCATATGACCATACTTTTCTTCCATATAAGTGACGAGATTCTCGTAGCTCAGGGAATGGAGATCCACTTCCGCTGGCTTTGCTTCATTGTCTGTTTCACCGGAATATTCGTCTCCTGGCACTAACTCATCAGGCATGATAGGAGATTCCGCTACCACTTCCGGTTCAGCTGGAATAGGGTCCGGGATGACTTCTTCTTTCATACACCCGGTAAAGAATATCAGTATCATTACTATGACGAAACTCAATCTCCTGATCATTTTATCCCCCTATAATACAGATATTCTGAAATGGCTCCTAATATCTATATTATAGTGAATTTCAATTCATTACAATTTTTACACGCAAAAAAAGCTCCAGGCATTACGCTTGGA
>DAMDIS010000218.1:1112-2105 GCA_032100885.1 Proteiniclasticum sp. | reverse complement strand
CCGCTCTCTGCAGTCCTTCTCTTGGAAATAGCGGTTCGGATTACCAAGAGAAGGACTGCAGAGAGCGGTTTAAAGGCGGTTATGGAAGCGATCCATGTTTGATGCTATAATAATAAGGTTAATAAGGTGGTGAGAAAATGTCGTTTGCAGGGATAATCGTAAATAATGAGGCTTTGGCCATGGATATGATCTTTACCTATAAGATTCCAGAGTCCATGAAAGTGTCTGTGGGGCAGAGAGTTAAAGTGTCATTCGGACAGGGCGGTAAGAAAATCGACGGATTTGTGCTGAAAATCACAGAAGATATGCCTGAAAACATCAAGAGGATCAAAGAAATTCACAGTGTCTATCCCGAAATATATTTTGAAGAAGACAAGGTGGACTTTATTGAAGAAATCAGAAGAAGATATTTATCCACCTACCTTGATGCCATAAAGCTGCTTATCCCCCGTGGTATTCTCAACGGAATGAAGTACAAAACCAGCGAGAAACTCTATTTTACAAGGGAAGCCGATGGCAAGTATGAAAGAGAACCTTATCTTGGGATACTCGATCTTGTGAAAAAAAATCAGGGGAATTTCATCAAGGCGGATATTTCGAAACTCGGGTTTTCTCTGAGTTCAGTCAATACCCTCATTAAACATGGCTATCTCACAGTAATGAACGAGAATGACTATAGATATAATGTGGATGAATTTGAAGATTACAAGGCGAAAAAGCTCAACAGGGAACAGGCACTGGGTGTGGAAAAAATCAGCGGAAGCCCCGGAACATATCTTCTCCACGGTATAACAGGTTCAGGGAAGACGGAAGTGTTTCTGGAACTTATCCGAAGAAACATCGAGAACGGTTTTGACAGTATCGTTCTTCTTCCGGAGATCAGTCTTACGCCTCAGATGATTGAAAGGTTCAAAGGCAGATTCGGAAAGGACATTACAATTTTCCACTCAAGGCTCAGTGACGGAGAGAGATACGATGAATGGCATAGAGTAA
>DAMDIS010000218.1:0-1102 GCA_032100885.1 Proteiniclasticum sp. | reverse complement strand
CAAGGTGAAAATCGCAATTGGTGCAAGATCGGCGCTGTTTCTGCCCTTTAAGAATCTCAGACTTGTCGTCATCGATGAGGAGCATGAGAGCACATACAAATCGGAGATGAGCCCGAAGTATAATGCCAAGGAAATCGCCGAATATATGATGGAGAAAAATGGAGGTCAGCTGGTTCTTGCCTCAGCAACACCTTCAGTTGAGTCGTTTCATCGGGCAGAAAATAAAGAGATCGAACTTATCACCCTCAGTGAAAGAGCAACAAACGCGAGACTTCCTAAGATGGATGTTGTGGATATGCGAGAAGAGCTTTTGAGCGGTAACCGTTCAATCTTTTCAAATATGCTGATGAAGAAGATCACCGAGACGCTCGAAAGAAAAGAGCAGATTATTCTCTTTCTCAATCGTAGAGGGTTTTCCACTTTTGTCTCCTGCCGTGCCTGCGGTTTCGTCTTTAAATGCGAGAACTGCGACATCAGCATGACCCATCACAGAGACGGATCTCTGATGTGTCATCAGTGCGGTGCCAGAAAGTACCTGCCAAAGACCTGTCCATCGTGCCAGTCGAAATACATCAAGCAGTTCGGCACCGGAACGGAAAAAGTTGAAGAGGCCATACGGCAGGCATTCCCACAGGCGAGAGTCATGAGGATGGACAGGGATACAACAAGGCAGAAGAGTTCATATGAGACCATGTACAACGAGTTCAAGAACAATGAATGCGACATACTCATCGGCACTCAGATGATCAGCAAAGGTCTGGACTTCAAGGATGTGACCCTTGTGGGGATACTGGCCGCTGATCTCTCGCTCAATCTGCCGGATTACCGCGCGGCTGAAAAAACCTTTCAGCTGATCACGCAGGTGGCTGGTCGAGCTGGTCGGGGAGACAAGCCAGGTGAGGTTGTCATTCAGACATACAGTCCTGAGAATTTTGCCATTCAGTCCGCCAGGTCCCATGATTATCTGGGCTTTTACACAAGGGAAATCGAAATGAGGGATGTGCTGAAAAATCCGCCGTTCTCGAGCCTTCTCTACCTTGTATTCAGTTCTGAGGACGAACAGCTATTAATCAAAAAGACACAATATCTTGGTGGACTTTTA
>DAMDIS010000217.1:0-2152 GCA_032100885.1 Proteiniclasticum sp. | reverse complement strand
ACCTATATTCTGTTTAATTTTCAAAGAACTGTTTCTTTCTGCTCACCCAAGCGAGCTCTTATATCTTATCACTTTTCAGCAGAATCTGTCAATGCATCTCCGCTTAAATCGCTGACTTAGATATAATACCATAGCAGATAAATGAATACAATGGAAAAATGAACTATTTTCCACAAATAATTTCAGTGAAACCGCCTTTATCCACACCTTGCAAGGACAATGCTGTTGATGAAACTTTAAAAAAAGTTCAGAGCACAGCTTCCGCTTCATGATGTGCTCTGATCCTGTTCTATATATTCAAGTTATCGGCATGGATATACTTTCCCGTTACTGATTTTTTATCTTCTGCCACTTCCACCGGTGTACCCATGGCTATAACTTCTCCTCCATATATCCCACCGGAAGGCCCAAGATCGATGATCCAGTCCGAAGCCTCGATCACCTGGATATTATGCTCTACGACCACAACTGTGTTGCCCGCATCAACTATTCTGTTCAAAAGAATCAGAAACTTCTCCACATCCAGCGGATGAAGCCCGGTTGTAGGTTCATCGATGAGATACAGAATCTTCTTTCCTTCACTCTGAATCAGCTCCTTGGCAAGCTTCAGCCTCTGTCCTTCTCCACCAGAAAGGGTTGTAAGGGTCTGTCCCAGCTCCAGATACCCAAGGCCGACATCCATAAGAAGATCAAGGATCTTCTTCATGCTTTTCTTCTCCTTGAAAAGCTCTGCAGCCTCTTCAACGGAAAGTTTCAGCACTTCGTGAATGGAGTGGTCTTTGTATTTCACGGAAAGCACCTGATCGTTGAACTGCTTTCCATTGCATTCCGGGCAGATCACATCCACATTCTCGAAAAAGAGCATATTGCTTGTGACATAGCCAAGGCCCTCGCACCTCTCACATCTGCCGCCTTTCGTATTGAACGAGAAGTGCTTGGCATCCAGTCCATGTTCTTTTGCCTCCTTAAGGGATCCGAACAGTTTTCTCACATCCGAATACACTCCAGAATAGGTTGCCACGTTCGAGCGTTTCATTCTGCTCAGGGCAGACTGTTCCACCACGACGATGTGGTCGAATACATCCGTTCCTGTCACTCTATTTTTGGTCGCCTTCACCGATGAATCTCCTTTTGCAAGGATTTCAAATACAAGAGTGGATTTTCCGGACCCCGATACGCCCGTAACTGAGGTCAGGCATTTTCTCGGAAACTTCCCATATATCCGTCGTCATGGGTTCTATAGGTATACACAGTTTTGTGCTCAGAACTAAGTAGCGCCCTGTAACAGAACTTTCAAGAGACAGAAGTTCATCATACGTTCCCTGTCCGATAATTTCTCCGCCATACTTTCCCGCTCCCGGTCCAATATCAATGACATGGTCCGCCTCTTTCATGACATCTGTATCATGCTCGATGACAATGACCGTATTGCCAAGATCCCTCAGATTTTTCAGGATCTTCATGATGCCCTCAGTATCTTTCAGGTGAAGTCCTACAGTCGGCTCATCCATGATATAGATGACCCCGGTAAGTGTCGAGTCAAGAGTCGCAGCAAGCTTCATCCTCTGGGCTTCTCCTCCTGAGAGCGTCATGGTCTTTCTGTCAAGAGACAGATAGCCGATTCCGCCGCTGATGAGTCTTCTGACCTTTGTCTTCATGTCACTGAGATAGACACTGACCATGGATACATCAGAACTGCTCAGCTCCTTTTCTATACCCTCTATCCACTCAAGAAGCTCAATCAGTGAGAGCAGAGAAAGCGAGGTGATGGTCCTTCCGTGCACCTCAACCGATCCGGGCAGCTTCTTCAGCTTGTTTCCGCTGCAGCTGTCGCAGGTTCCCGAGATAAAGTAAGGCTCAAGCTGGGCTGTCACACTTCCTTTATCATCGAGTCTGCGCCACATTGTCGTGAGAATTCCTTCAAACCGTCCGTCAGAAACCTTTCTGGGCACCTGAACATCTTTAAAATGGGCTTTTGCCTCATCGCTTTCCGCTCCATAAAGAAGAAGAATCCTTTGTCCCTCATTATAGGCTTTGACCGGTCTGTTTCCTGATTCCTCCAGACCGTAATACCTGAAGGACGCATTGACATTGCCTATGGAATAATCTTTATAGGCATGATCCCAGTAAGATACTGCACCTTCTTCCAGGG
>DAMDIS010000216.1:1687-2194 GCA_032100885.1 Proteiniclasticum sp. | reverse complement strand
GGACTGAAATACGTCAATAATGATGCCTGCTATCCGTCCATTCTTGTGGTCGGACAGGTCATCAAGGCACTCAAAAGCGGAGAGTATGACCCCGAGAACACCTCCTGTCTCATCACACAGACAGGTGGCGGCTGCAGAGCGACAAACTATGTGGGCTTTTTAAGAAAAGCGCTGAAAGAATCAGGATTCTCCCAGGTTCCGGTTGTTCCTCTGTCTGTGCAGGGATTCGAAAAGCATCCGGGTATGAATCTTGATCTCAAGACCTTGAGCAGTGCTCTACAGGCGATTATCTACGGAGACCTCCTTATGAGGGTTCTTTACCGGGTAAGGCCATATGAAGCCATCAAGGGCTCTGCCAACGAGCTTTATGAATCACTCAGCGAGAAAATCATAAAGGATATGGAATATCCGAGTGTGAAGACCTTCAATGACAATATGAGACTCATTGTCAGTCTCTTTGATGAACTGGAAACAAGAGATGTGGAAAAGCCGAAAATCGGACTGGTC
>DAMDIS010000216.1:0-1677 GCA_032100885.1 Proteiniclasticum sp. | reverse complement strand
AAGTTCCACCCTACAGCAAACACCTCTGTTGTCAGCGTCATCGAGGAGAACGGCTGTGAAGCGGTCATGCCTGATCTGACCGACTTCCTTCTGTACTGCGCGTACAACAGCGTAGCCAAGAGAGAATACTCCAGCGGCGGACTCAAAAACGCACTGACCAGCAAAGCGGTCATAGAAGTCATTGAGCTGCACAGAAAGGTCATGAGAGACGCTCTGACGAAATCGAAAAGATTCCAGCCGCCATCAAGGATCGAACACCTGGCCCATATCACAAAGGATGTTGTACAGCTTGGCAACCAGACTGGAGAAGGATGGTTCCTGACGGGTGAAATGCTTGAGCTTATCGAAGAGGGTGTTGAAAACATCATCTGTATGCAGCCGTTTGCCTGCCTGCCAAACCATATCACCGGAAAAGGCGTCATCAAAAAGCTGCGCGAGGAGAACAAGAACATCAACATCACCGCCATCGACTATGATCCCGGAGCCAGTGAAGTCAACCAGCTCAACAGAATAAAGCTGATGATTTCCATCGCATTCAGAAATCTGGAAAAGAATCAGGATCTCACCACGAAGGAAAATACCTTGACAATCATGAATAGACAGATATAATAGAAATATATTTGAAAAGGCGCTGAAAAAGAGGAGTACCCATGAGGAAGTGCAAAGAGAAGAGAACCCGCCGGCTGCAAGGTTTTCTCACTAGGATCCATGGAGAAGGTAGCTTTTGAGCTTCCAGGCTGAACTGATAGTAAGTCTGGACGGTTTATCCAAATCGTTAAACTATGAGAGCCCATGAATGTGGGAATAAAGGTGGTACCGCGAGTCTTCGTCCTTTTAGGATGAAGGCTCTTTTTTTATTTCACCGATATAGAGGCTATAACCGTCTTTACGATATTTAAAGCAATAACAGTACCATAAAAGGAGGAAAATCATGGAAAAGAAGAATCTCGAAACAACTTACAGTCCGAAAGATTTCGAAAAAAGAATCTATGAAAACTGGTTAAATAAGGGCTATTTCACGCCAAAGGTGGACAAGGACAAGAAACCCTACACCATCGTCATGCCGCCCCCTAACATCACAGGAAAGCTCCACATGGGGCATGCCCTGGACCTTACTCTGCAGGATATGCTCATAAGGTTTAAAAGAATGCAGGGGTATGAAGCCCTATGGCTGCCTGGTGAAGATCATGCCTCCATCGCGACTGAAGTCAGGGTGGAAAATGAGCTCCTGAAACAGGGACTGGTCAAAAAGGAAATGGGCAGGGATGCCTTCCTTGAAAAAGTCTATGAATGGTCAGAAGAATATCGCGGAAAGATCAGAGACCAGATCAAGAAAATGGGTTCCTCCTGTGACTTCACAAGAGAAGCCTTCACCATGGATGAAAATCTGAGCCGTGCGGTCAGAGAAGTTTTCGTCAAGCTGTACAACGACGGTCTGATCTATCGTGGAAACAGAATCACCAACTGGTGCCCGAAATGTGAGACAGCCCTCTCTGATGCGGAAATCGAATATGTTGAGCATAACGGGAATTTCTGGCATTTCAGATATCCTCTGAGTGACGGTTCAGGCTATCTTGTCATCGCGACAACAAGACCGGAAACCATGCTTGGAGATACTGCTGTCGCCGTTCATCCTGAGGATGAGAGATTCAGGCACCTGGTCGGAAAGACGCTTGA
>DAMDIS010000215.1:0-2197 GCA_032100885.1 Proteiniclasticum sp. | reverse complement strand
TCAAGTATCCGGATGTAGTCTTCACCATACTGATCTTTGAACAGCCTGATCATCCATTCCGGGAATGAATATTTAAATGCATCTTCTTCCATCTGATTCCGGAACTTCATCTCCTTGTCTTCCTTTCTCAGGTAGCCTCTGAGGACTCCATTGACAAAGCCTGAAGCCTTCTTCGATTTTTTCTTGGTCAGGTCAACAGCTTCATTTATGACAGCATAGGAAGGAATCCTGTCGAGATACTTCATCTGATAGATGGAGATCCGAAGGATGTTCAGTACATCTCTTTCAATTTTCTTCAGTGGCATCGTCACATTCTTTTCCAGTATCTTGTCGATGGTGATCAGATATTTTAACGTTCCGTAGGTGATCTCGGTAACCAGTGCAGTATCTTCTTCTTTCAGACTGACAGAAGAAAAGGCATGATCCAAAGCGATGTTTGAATATGCCCCATGATAAAGAACTTTACCTAACACATCCACAGAAACTTCTCTGGGGTTAGCTAACATATTTTTTTCTCCTAACTTCTTCTTCGATCACGAATAACGAGCAGTCTCACCAGTGTCATTATCGATGAGAACGCTGCAGCGACGTAAGTGAGCGCAGCCGCATCAAGCACCTTCTTCGCCTTTGGCACTTCGTCCACTGTAAGAATATTATAATCCCCTAGAACAGCCAGCGCTCTGCTTGAAGCATTGAACTCTACCGGTAGCGTAAACAGCTGAAACAGCACAACCAGCGAGAACAGAACAATGCCAAGATCGATGAGACTTGTAAAGCCGATGATCAGTCCCGCGATGATGATGATCATGGAAAATTTCGACCCAAATGATGCGAATGGCACCATAAAGGATCTCAGTCTCAGCGGTCCGTATTCCACCTGATCCTGAATGGCGTGGCCTGCTTCGTGAGCGGCAACACCAGCGGAAGCGATTGTGGGTCTGCTGTATACATCATCAGAAAGTCTGAGCACCTTGCTTCTTGGGTCATAGTGGTCTGTAAGACTTCCGTTTACTCTTTCAATGGTCACATTCTGAAGTCCTGATCGGTCAAGCACCATTCTTGCCACCTGGGCACCGGTCATTCCGCTCTGCAGTCCTTCACGTGAGTAGATATTGTATGCGCTCCTGATTTTGCTCTGCGCATAGAACGACAGAATCATCGCGGGAATCAGAAGAAATATCGTCGGGTCAAATCCTAAATATGGCATTATTCATCACTCCTTTTAAATTTCTCGGCAGTGAAGTCATTTCCATTGAGAAAATCCTTCACAAGCATCGGTTTTTTACCAGGATACTGAAGACGAAGGATTCGGATGGCACCGTCTCCGGTGGCCACATCAATGCCTTCCCTGCTGACTTCAAGGATACTTCCAGGCTCTGCATTTCTGTGCGGAATCACCTCTGTATACAGAATCTTGACTTTATCATCAGCGATATAGGAAAACGCTCCTGGAACAGGAGATAATCCTCTAACGAGATTGTGGATCTTTTCAGCAGTGCTGTTCCATCTGATCTCACAGGTTTCTTTTGTGATCAGCGGTGCATAGCTCGATTGATCATGATCCTGTTTCTCTGGCCTGATTTCACCTCTCACCAGACCTTCCATGGTCTCTATGAGGAGTCTTCCCCCTCTACTGCTTAACGTATCGTGAAGCTCTTCCACATTCATCTCTCTGCTTAAAGCAATTCTGTCCTTCAGGAGCATATCCCCTGTATCCAGACCTTTATCCATGAGCATGGTCGTGGATCCGCTTTCGCTGTGTCCTTCGATGAGTGCGAAATTGAGCGGCGCAGCACCTCTAAGCTTCGGCAGAAGACTTGCATGCAGATTGATGCAGCCATATTTCGGAATAGCCAGAACCTCTTCGCTCAGAATCTGTCCATAAGCCACCACGATAATGAAATCCGGCTGAAGCTCCTTCATCTCACTGATCACTTCCAAGTCATTCCTCAGTTTCACAGGCTGAAGGACTCTTATCCCCCTCTTCAGGGCTTCCTCTTTGACCGGAGAGGCCTGGAACTTCTTTCCTCTACCCTTCTGCTTGTCCGGCTGGGTCACAACCAGATCAACTCCATAGCGGTCATCTATTTCCTTAAGGGACGGAACAGAAAAGTCGGGTGTACCCATAAAAATGATTTTCAAAATCAGTTCTCCTTTTTTGTGTAAGTCAGGCTGATCAGAAGATCCTCTTCCTGTT
>DAMDIS010000214.1:1877-2205 GCA_032100885.1 Proteiniclasticum sp. | reverse complement strand
GAATGAAGATGAGCTTTTTGTACCCGATCTTTACTGCATCATAGGCAGTGTAGGCCATAAGGCTCTGACCTTTGGGTCCGATCTCTGCCAGCTGCTTGTTTCCTCCGAAACGCTTGCCCATTCCTGCCGCCATGAATACTAAAGTCACTTCATGGTTCTGGTTTTCTTTCTCTGTATCTTTATCTTTCTGTTTCTCTTTCTTCTGATAATCCATCTGAATCTGTCCTCCCGGTCAGTCTTCTGTCTGACGATTAATTCATTTTTTCTTTGGATTCCTGACTGGTTTATTCTGAATCTTTATGTGGTGAAAGGCACCGATTGCTCGATG
>DAMDIS010000214.1:0-1867 GCA_032100885.1 Proteiniclasticum sp. | reverse complement strand
GCCTTGCTTTTTTAGAGGAGGATGTCGTAGTGTTCAAGGAAGCTCTCTGCAAGTTTCTTTGCTTCTCTTCTTGTGGGCATTTCCACAAACACCCGGAGAAGCTTTTCCGTTCCCGAAAAACGTGCCACGATCCATCCGCCGTTTTTGTAGTAGATTTTCATTCCATCCTCATAGGAGACCTTCTCCACGGGATAAAACTCCTCAGGCAGTTCCTTCTTTACGAAGAACCTCTCCTTTAGCTCAGTTTCCTTCTCAGCTGTAAGGGCAAGATTCTCTTCATGCATATAGTAAGAGCCGTATTTCTCCTGAAGATGCGTGAGCATCTCATGGATTCTCTTCCCTGTCACGCTGATCATTTCCACAAGGAGTGCTGCGGCAAAGATGCCGTCTTTCCCCTTAATATGTCCTTTTATGGTCAGTCCTCCGCTGCTTTCGCCACCGATGATGGCTCCGGTCTCGGTCATCTTGCTGCTGATGTGCTTGAAGCCCACTGGGACCTCGTAGCATTTCTGTCCGAAATCTTCTGCAATCTTGTCCAGGAGATGGGTGGTTGAGATGTTTCTCACTACCGGTCCTCTCCATCCTTTGTACTTCAGTAGATAGTAGTAGAGAAGACTCATGATGTCGTTGCTGGTGACATAGGTGCCTTCCTCATCAATGATTCCGAGCCTGTCGGCATCACCGTCTGTTCCGATTCCGATGTCGTAGTTTCCTTCTCTGACCATGTCCCGAAGCTTCCCAAGGGTTTCCTTTGTGGGTGAGGGCATCCTTCCGCCGAAACTTGTGTCGTGACGGTCGTTGATGACGTCAACTTCGCAGCGGACGGTAATGAGTACAGTCTGAAGGGCTGCCTTGGATACCCCGTACATGGGATCCACAAGGACTTTAAGTTCTCTGTTTCTGATTTTCTCCACATTAATCATGGAGATGATGGTGTCCACATAGTCGTTGAAGGGGCTGACCATCCTAATGATCCCTTTCCTTACCCCTTCTTCGAATGGCAGGATTCGGATGTCTTCGTCTGTCAGGCCATTTATGATGACTTCAAGCTTATCCGTGACGGTAAGATCCGCATCTTTTCCGCCTTTGGTGAAAATCTTGATTCCGTTATAGTCCGCCGGGTTATGGCTGGCCGTGACGGCCATGCCATAATCACAGGCGAAAGACTTGACGGTATACATGATGAGGGGTGTCGGGCTTACTTTCTCGATGAAGTTTACGGCGATGCCGTTACCGGCAAACACTTCTGCGATCCATCTTGAGGCTTTATCGGAAAGAAATCTCTTGTCGTATCCGATGACGATGCCGTGATGGTCCACTTTCTCTATCTTCATGAGCGCAGCCAGTGACTGGGCTACCTTTATGATGTTCGTTCTGATGAATTCATCGCCGATGATGGCTCTCCATCCACCTGTACCGAATTTGAGCATATGTCTCACCTTACCTTTATGTCAGATTGAAAGCTACAAGGAGATGCTTCTTCCGCCTGATACCTTGTTGAACACAATGATCGAAATGATCGTTGTAAGGGTCAGGATGGATGCAAGTGCTGCTGCAGTACCGAAGCTTGCTCTGACGACCTCTGTATAGACCGCTACCGAAATGGTTGAGGTTCTACCTGTATAGAGGATGACCGTCGAGCTCAGCTCATTGATGGTGGTGATCCAGCTGAGGATTGCACCGGAGAACACTCCGGGCGCCATCATGACTGCAGTGACCTTGAAGAAGGTCTTCATGGGGGATACTCCAAGGTTTATGGAAGCCTCTTCAATGCTCGGGTCGATCTGATAAAGGATGGAGGCACTGGATCTTACGGTATAAGGCAGCTTTCTGATGATGTAGGCGATGATGATGATGGCTGCCGTTC
>DAMDIS010000213.1:833-2358 GCA_032100885.1 Proteiniclasticum sp. | reverse complement strand
CTGCATTTTATGAAGACTCTTCTCGATATTAAGAAGCATAGTTCTTTCAAAGATGAGGTGCTCACATGTATTCGAACCCAGGAAGTAGATGAAAAGGAAGAGTGGAGAATCAAAGGCATAGAGAAACGAATCAAAGATCTTAATAGAGAGCTTTATAATGCGGTAGACCAGGAGCTCAATAAAAAAGGTCAGGACTCCAGGAAAGTTGATGAGCTCACAGAGAAACTGGTTGATCTTCAAGAGGAATTAAAAGTGTTCAGGGACCGAAAGGCAAAGGTTGAAGATCTTGAAGCGGAGCTTGAATGGTTCCTAAAGAAGCTGGAAACCATTGATGATGCTCGAGTAAAAAGAAATGAAGGAATAGGCCACGGTGAAGAGATCTACTTTAGAGAAGATATTTTTGAAAGGATAGTAAGGAGTGCAAAGCTTTATAGCTATGGAAGGATCGTCTACGAATTAAGTCTCGGGATCCAGTGGTCCATTGATTTTAAATACAGCGAATTTCAGAAGCTTCTTCTAAAGTGGAAGGATAAACAAAGGGCGGAAGAAAAAGAGGCTTTTCTTGAGGGGCCGGAAGTTAAAGAGCTGCTGGAATTTTGTAAGGAACCGAAGAGCTACTCTGATTTACATGCCTTCATGTGTGAGAGAAAAGAGGTGTCTTATAGCTATTTCAGGAAATTGGTGATAAGACCTTTGATGAAGAAAGGAAAGCTGAAGTTCACCATACCAGAAGATGTTATGAATAGGAATCAGAGATACACATCAATCTAAGAGGATAAATGGAACAACCAAGATAGCTTTATTAAAGGTGATTTCTTGGTTGTTTTTATTATGGCATTTTAAGAAGATGTTGGGAAGTGACAAAAAATAAGAATCAAGTAACTAATATCGAGGTTAAAATAACAAAATGGGAATATAAATAACAAAAATGGGTATAAAAATAACAAATACATTGACAAAGAGAACACCTGAGGGTTAGAATATAAATGTCTGGAGGAATGAAAATGTACACAGAAATTGTGAAAATTATAGAAGGCGGAATGATTGGTGATAAAGAGAAGGTATATAATTATGCCCAGGTTCTAGCAGAAAACCTAGAAAAATCTGGCGATGCTTCTCTAGCCAAGAAAATACGATCTCTATTAGTGAACAAGAAAACTAGAATGGCTTCTCTAGATGATTTTTCCACTAAACCGGTGGATTCTGAAAGTCGTATGGATATGGTGGATATCTTTATACCAGATAAATCATTTGAGATACCGATATTGAAGCCTTACATTCATGAAGAGATCGATGAATTTATTAGTAGCTATGGTCAAAGAGATGAAATTCTACGTGCTGGAATTGAAATGGTCAGTTCTTTGCTTTTGTATGGTCCACCTGGGTGCGGGAAAACAACGGTAGCAAGATTTGTTGCATATAAGACAGGGCTACCACTGGTGACCGTAAGACTTGATGGTTTGGTTTCATCACTCTTAGGTTCCACTGCAAAGAACATTAGAAAAATATTTGACTATGCATCAAA
>DAMDIS010000213.1:0-823 GCA_032100885.1 Proteiniclasticum sp. | reverse complement strand
GTTCGATGTAGTGGCAAAGCTAAGAGATGACAAGCATGAACTCGGGGAACTCAAAAGGGTTGTAAACAGCTTGCTTCAAAACATTGATGATTTTAGTCAAAATAGCATTTTAATTGCAGCAACAAATCATCATGAACTATTGGACCCAGCGGTGTGGAGAAGATTCTCAAAAATCATTACACTGGAGAAACCCAACAGAGATGAGATCATGCAGCTAATCAAGCTTCATACAAAAAACCAGAATAGTAACGTGATGGAGAATGAAAAGAAACTGGAAATGCTGGCAGCTGCTTTTGATGGAATCAGTCATGCAGATGTCAAAACAGTGGTAAACAATTCAATTAAGAAATCCATCATAAATAAAAAGGAAACGACTCATAATTGGGATATGCTGCAGGAAGTGTATTTATACAAAAACCATAAGATTATCAGCGAGAATGACTTCATTAAATACCTATTGCAATATGGGGTAACGCAAAAGGAAATAAGCGATAATTATGATTTTTCGATTAGGAAGGTGAGAGATGTAGCTAACTCTCCGGAGTAAAAGAAGGGGCGGTGTAAAAAATGGCTGATGAAAGATTACCTATTAAGTTCTTTGCTAAAAGAGATGTAGACAATATGCGCGTGGAAGCTGGCGGTGGAGGAGATCCACCGAAGTTTGTATTAAGTCCAGAAGAACTACAGATTAAGTCGAGAGTTTTTGTTGATACATTTCAGGAGTTTAGGATAGAAGTGCTGAAAAAGGAAAGAGAAAATTCTTTAATTCCCGTTGTTTTCAAAACGAAAATTATCGATGATGCAGCAGCAAAAACTCATAGAC
>DAMDIS010000212.1:2126-2372 GCA_032100885.1 Proteiniclasticum sp. | reverse complement strand
CAAGAAGGTACACGTCAAGCACGCCGTCTTTAGCCTTGGCTAAGGAGATGAAACGGTCCATATCCACGTCCTTGGCTTCCCATTCTCCCTTTCTGACGATGAAGCCCATTTCCTGCACGTCGGATGCCGAAATGCCGATCACGGCAAGCTTTCCGTAGTCATCATCCGATGTGAACTCGTGGGCTTCTCCTTCTCCGCCTTTCGGCCACATCCAGAGATTCCAGCCGTCGTAATTCTCACCAAAAC
>DAMDIS010000212.1:0-2048 GCA_032100885.1 Proteiniclasticum sp. | reverse complement strand
AGTCACTTCTTCTGCTGATGGTTCTTCAAGGTAGATCTCAGGGTCACCTGATTTCAGCCAGATTTCCGCTTTTCCCCCAGCAGACTCAAAGAAACGGTCTGCGTCGATGTCCTTCTCGACCCAGTTTCCCTTTCTGACAAGAAAACCGAACCGTGTTTTTTCGGAGGTTTTCCTAACGAGTGCCGTCTTTCCGTACGCATCCTCTTCCGAGAAGCTGATTTCCTCTCCCTGTCCGCCTTCTTCAAAAAGCCACAGGTTCCAGTCCTCGTAGTCTCCATCGGCTCTCTGATAGTGAACGGTGATCTCCACCTCACTGGCTGCCCTGGCGGTTGTGATGTCCTTCAGCGACAAGACGGGTGTCAGTAGAAACACCAGCAGAAGCATGAACCCCACATGACGATAAACTCTCTTTTTGCGCATAAAATTACCTATCCTTTGCATTATTTTTCCACAATTTTTCTTGCTCAAATTATATCATGCAAACGTGTGCACAATAAGTAACCGTTTGCATTTTATATTTTTCTATCAATCTTTTTTTCAGCAGTATATCTCATCATGCAGCTCCGAAAATCGGACTTCAAATCAGGAAAAATGGACAAAGAGCTGCACCTTAAAGATGCAGCTCTTTGTCTGTTTATCTATATTCCGAAAGAAATACCGATGGACTTAGCAGTTTCCACTAGTTCTCCTGTAGGATTGACATTCTTTGATTTTCTTCCGATGACATTTTCAAGAGAATCATAGGACATGTTGTCTCCCTTTAATGTCACCATGTTTCCGAACTTTCCTGCAGCTGCAAGTCTTACTGCAGAAACGCCGTATCTTGTGGATAGAATTCTGTCTGATGCTGATGGGCTTCCCCCTCTTTGCAGATGTCCAAGAATTGTCGCTCTTGTTTCATTTCCGCAGAGTTTCTCAAGATCATGCGCGACCTTGATTCCGATCCCGCCAAGTCTGATCGGATCCGGCGAATCTTCGATGACGTCTCTGACCACTACTTCACCGTCAACTGGTCTTGCACCTTCTCCGACAACGATGACAGAGAAGTTCTTGCCCTTTTTCTTTCTTTCTTCGATCTTTTCGGCAACCTTATGGATGTCGTATGGAATCTCAGGAAGAAGGATGGCATCCGCTCCGCCGGCAATTCCTGCATGAAGAGCAATCCAACCGGCGTATCTGCCCATAACCTCAAGGACCATGATTCTGTGATGAGACTGAGCTGTTGTATGCAGTCTGTCCAGTGCTTCTGTCGCTACGTTGACCGCAGTCGAGAATCCGAATGTTGTATCAGTTGAAGCCAGGTCGTTGTCGATGGTCTTCGGAATTGCGATGACCTGAACGCCTTTTCTTGCAAAGTCTCTTGCTGAGGTCAGTGTTCCATCACCACCTACGATGAACATGACATCGATGCCCAGATTCCTGATGTTTTCTACACCCACATCCGATACATCTCTATAAACCATTTCTCCGTTTTCTTCCACAAGGTAATGGAACAGGTTGTCCTTGTTCGAGCTGTACAGCATCGTTCCGCCTCTGTGAAGGAGTCCCGATGTGGATTTCTCGTCAAGCTTCACCCAGTCATTCTCGTAGAGTCCCTTATATCCGTTTCTGATACCGACGACTTCCCATCCGTATTCGTTGATTGCAGTCTTTGTCACTGCCCTGATTACTGGATTAAGTCCTGGGCAATCTCCTCCACCAGTCATTATTCCGATTTTTTTAATGTTGGTATTGTTGTTCATTTTACCCTCCTGTAGCCTTAAGGCTAATCTTATACCCGTTTCTTTAGTTTACTGCTTCTCATAAATTTTACCCTAAAATTCACATTCATACAATTAAATCGAGCCAGAAATCCGATGAACTGTCAAATTTTTTAGAATTCAGTGACCAGCTGCACAAACCTGTCTCCACGCTCCTCAAAATTCCTGAACATATCAAAGCTTGCACATGCAGGAGAAAGGATTGCAAGGTCGCCTTCATGGCTGAGTGATTTCAGTTTCTTCACTGCATCTTCGAAGGTATCCGCCATATGGACCGGTACCTCATGT
>DAMDIS010000211.1:0-2393 GCA_032100885.1 Proteiniclasticum sp. | reverse complement strand
CCTTCTTGAGAAGGATCCGAATATCTACTATGCACAGGAAGATGTGGACCTGTCGCCTAAAATTCTCAAGGCGGAACTGACCACGGTAAACAAGATCAGGGCAAATCTGTCCATACCCATGACGCTTCTTCATGATCAGAAGGAAGGATTATCTGTAAAATCCGGTGAGGAAGAGGTGGAAATACAGACCATCTACTTCTCTGAAGGAGGAAGACCTGAAACATCCAGCCAGTTCGAGATCCTGCTTGCTGAGCCGCTGACCCTCGGGAAAACCTATACCTTAAGCAGGGAAGGTTATGGCGAGAAGGACATCATGATGAGCGGAGTATTCTCCACAAAGGCATTTGAAAAAGCCTATCATTATGATGGGGAGCTGGGCGCAGTCCATGAGCCAGGAAAAACGACATTTAGGCTGTGGGCACCGACAGCAACCAGCGTCGCGCTCAATCTGTTCACCTCAGGACATGAAGGCGAAGCCTATGAGACCATAAACATGGAGAAAAAAGAAAAAGGTGTCTGGGCGTCTACAGTATCTGAGGATCTCCGCGGTGTCTACTATACCTACTCCGTTGAAAATCTTGGGATCATCCAGGAGGCGGTTGACCCTTATGCAAGAGCTGTTGGGGTAAACGGACTACGAGGTATGGTTGTGGATCTTGACAAGACAGATCCGGAAGGATGGTCAGAAGACAGTAAGCCTGAATTCAAGGACTTTACGGATGCGATTCTCTATGAGCTTCACATCAGAGACCTATCCATATCAGATGATTCAGGAATAGAGAACAAAGGAAAGTATCTTGGACTTACGGAGGAAGGAAGGGAAGGTCCAGATGGTGTTTCCACAGGACTGTCCCATCTTGTGGATCTTGGCATCACTCATCTTCATCTTCTGCCGGCATTTGATTTCAGAAGCATCGATGAAACGAAGCTTGAAGAGAACAGTTTCAACTGGGGATACGATCCGCAGCACTTCAATGTCCCTGAAGGTTCCTACTCCACCGATCCCTATAATGGTGAAGTGAGAATAAAGGAATTCAAGGAGATGGTCAAAGCTCTGCATGAAAATGAGATCAGAGTGGTTATGGATGTGGTGTACAACCACACCGGAGCATCCGCCGATTCCGATTTCAGTAAAGTCGTGCCCGGCTACTATTACCGTTTCAATGATGACGGAAGCTTCTCCAACGGAAGCGGAACTGGAAATGAAACAGCTTCGGAACGTTCCATGATGAGAAAATACATCGTGGACTCAGTGGTGTACTGGGCTACAGAATACGGAGTGGACGGATTCCGATTTGACCTTATGGCGCTTCATGATCTTGATACCATGAAAGCTGTAAGAGCAGCTCTTGATGAGGTGGATCCGAGTATTCTGATCTACGGTGAAGGCTGGACAGGAGGAGACTCCCCTCTGCCTGACAAGGAAAAAGCGCTGAAGAGAAACACCTGGCGCATGGAAGGCGTTGCGGCATTCTCCGACGATATCCGAGACGGACTGAAAGGGCACGTCTTCACTGATGAGGACAGAGGCTTTGTTAATGGAGAGGAATCCATGGAAGAGAGCATAAAGTTCGGTGTCGTCGCCTCCCTTGACCATCCGGACATCAGCTACCAGGAAGTGAAGTACTCACAGTGCTTCTGGGCAAAGGAGCCGGATCAGACCATCACCTATGTGGAAGCTCATGATAATCTGACCCTGTGGGACAAGCTTTCCATCAGCAACAGCGAAGCCTCTGATGAAGAAAAAGTAAGGATGCACAGAATGGCCAATGCGGTTGTTCTGACCTCCCAGGGAATCCCATTCATCCATGCAGGAAGCGATTTCCTGAGAACGAAGGATGGAAATCACAACAGCTATAATGCACCGGATGAGATCAACAAGCTGGTCTGGGCAAGAAAGAGCGAGCAGATGGACAATGTGGAATATTTCCAGGGACTCATCGATATGAGAAAAAATCATCCGGCATTCCATATGGACAGTGCAGAGGAAATCAGAGAACATCTCTCCTTCCTTGACATGCCTAAGGAGAAGATGGTGGGGTACAGACTCGATGGAGCTGCTGTCGGAGACAGCTGGAGCGAAATCATTGTGCTCATGAATGCAGGTGCAGACAGTGTCAGCTACACAGTCGAGGGAAGCTGGGACATCATGGTCAATGGCGAGAAAGCGGGAACAGCACCTCTTGCCTCCATTGAAGGCAAAGTGGAAGTTCCGGAACAGACGCTTATGGTTCTGGCAAAATCTGCCGGAGAAACACCATCTCCAGCAGAAGGGGAAAAGACTTCAGATGGTCAGGATATGATGCTGATCATCATCCTGATTCTAGGTGCAGGCCTTGCAGGCCTTGCAGGCTATATCATCTATAAAGGCAGAGTAAACAGAAAAGCCGCAT
>DAMDIS010000210.1:1312-2425 GCA_032100885.1 Proteiniclasticum sp. | reverse complement strand
TGGACATCTTTATGGGTGGACGGAGGAGCAGGGCCGCTTACGAATAAGATGACAAGTATCGCCTGGAAGGTGCTTAAGGCGGCAGACAAGAGAGTGAAAAACATTCTGAATCTTTCAGGACCTTTTCTTCTCATCGGTACTCTTGCCACGTGGGTGATGCTGCTCTGGATCGGGTGGACACTTATTTTTGCAGGTTCCGGGGGTATTTCAAGAACATCGGGAAATGAACCGGTGCTGTGTCATATTCACTCTGGGAAACGGAGAATTTTCTCCAGAGGGGCCGATATGGCAGATTGCCACAAGTATAGCCACAGGATTTGGCATGATGTTTCTCACGCTTGGCACCTCCTATATTCTGTCCATAATCGGTGCAGTCATCAGAAAACGTGCGTTTGCCAGCAGCGTATTTGGTGTAGGGAAAAGCTCGGAAGAGATCATCATCAATGCATGGGACGGGGATGATTTCTACAAGATGGATCTGTACCTCAGTGAACTTTCCACTGAGCTCAGTATCCTGACCTACCAGCATAAAGCCTATCCTCTTCTGTTTTACTATCATACAAGTAAGAGGGTTCAGGCTTTGTCGGTTGCGGTTCCGATTATTGACGATGTGCTGTCCTTTTTTGAATATGGGTTGACAGACGAGGTTAAGATCAACTGGCTCCTTGTCAGGAGCCTGCGCTCATCCATCAATGAATATCTGGAAACGCTGGAAAATATCTTCAAAGAGTTTGAAGAGCGGCCTTTGTCTCTTCCGGATATCCATCGGATAAACTACGCCGGAATTCCAACCGTCGAAGAAGGGGAATTCAGAAAAAAGATGGGTGAAATAGAGGAAAGAAGACAGATGCTGTATGGTCTCATGGTCGCAGACAACAGACGCTGAAACGAAAGACGATACTGTTACTTTCTAACCAGATGAGGGAAGAAAATATGGGAAAATTCAACATACTCATTGCTGAAAAGGTAGAGATGGCTGATGTTCTTAGGATAAAGAAAGAAGCCCATTCTCTTTATGTCGAGAACAGGCCGGATATCTACAGGGACAGTGACGTGATGTATACGGATGATTTTATTCATGGGTATTTCGATCATGACGATAAAATGGTTCTT
>DAMDIS010000210.1:260-1302 GCA_032100885.1 Proteiniclasticum sp. | reverse complement strand
CGAAGTGGCAGCATATTTTCTGGTCCAGGTGATCGATGTCGATCTTCCTATGATGAAAGAGAGAAGATATATATACATTCATGATCTGGCTGTTCTCACAAGGTTCAGGCAAAATGGAATCGCAACGGAAATGCTCAGTTATGTTGCTGACTATGCACGTAAGATCGGAGCGACAAAAATTGAGCTTGCTGTCCATCTGTTCAATACCGATGCTTTAAGGCTGTACGAGCAGAACGGGTTCAGACCAAGGGCTGTCCGTATGGAGAGAGATGTTTAGCCTGATGTTTCATTTTAAGGAGTCTTCAAGCGCACTCATCATTTCATACAATCTGCGGACTGTGTTGATGTTCCGGACTGTCATCTTCTTATAGACAGAACTTCCGGCAAGTTTCATCAGACCGCTTTTCGTAACGAGTTTTTTATCAGCTGACCAGATCACCGCACCGGGCACATGGATAACATGATCGATTCCTTCCTTGATGACAAGAGAAGACAGGAGCTGATCCTCTTCAAGGTCATCCCATAGAAACAGGACATCGCCCTTCATATCCTTGTCGTTTCTCCAGTCATCCGGAAGTTTCTCCATAACCGGTCTGAAATCCTCGATGCTTACAACCAGCACCCTGATGTCAAGAGAGAAGCGATCTTTTATGACTTTCTCAAGAAGGCTTACCAGTTCATTTTTTGAATGACCATCATCTTTAAAAATGATGTTTCCAGAATTGATATATGTGGCGACAGAGTCCATGCCGATGCTTTCAAATGCTTCCTTCAGCTCCGCCATATTCACTTTGTTGTTTCCCCCCACATTGATTCCTCTTAATAATGCTACATAAATCATGTTTTTCACCTTCCCGCTTTTCTTTGTTTCAGTTTATCAGAAGAGCTTAAAAGTGCAAAGTATCTTTGAATCATGGATTGACCAGGAAGGACAAAGATAAGAATATACAACACATTTAAAGTCGGAACTGATTAACTCCGTCTGATGCCTGATATTACTGCCCTTAATAAAGGAGTTAAGAGATGAGAAAAAAACGACATG
>DAMDIS010000210.1:0-250 GCA_032100885.1 Proteiniclasticum sp. | reverse complement strand
GCTCTTCGCGCTTCTTCTTTTCACCTTCGAGCCTGCAGAAGCTTTTGCATATGACTTTATCCAGCCCGATTATATTCCGCAGAAGGAGTCGGTAAGAAGTGATATGCAGATTATGGATGATCTGTCTTCGCTTGAGTTAAAGAGTGCAAATGCACTCCTTATAAGGCTTGATGATGACAGGACGCTTCTTCGCAGAAACAGCGAAGTCAGAACCTATCCGGCATCACTGACGAAAATGATGACCGCTTTA
>DAMDIS010000209.1:0-2500 GCA_032100885.1 Proteiniclasticum sp. | reverse complement strand
AGTTCAAGGCAGATCAGTGTGCCTGTGGATTATGAAATGGTCTATGAAGTCAATCATGCTCATGAGTGCATAGACGGCGGTCTCAATGAAAGTCCGGTGATGACAAGCGAAATTTCCATATCCTCCGCCCGACATATCGACCGGTTATGGGAACAGTTCTTAAAATAAACCGAATGCTGCATGGATAGATTGTTAAATTCCCTTACTTTATTGAACAAGGTGGTAAGAATCAATTACATTTCATTCATAGTGCTTGTGCCTTCTCCTGTATCGTCATAGAATGATTTCATACAATAGAATTTGCAGATTCTGATCTCTTATCTGAGGAATCTGGATAGAATTCAAATTGACAGAGGAGGACATATCTGTGATAACAAAGAAAATTATTGGTGGAATAATGGCATCAGTAATGTCTGTAGCACTGCTTGTCGGTTGTGGAACAGATAATGAGACTCCGGACACGCCTGCTGAAACGCCCATGGAAGACCCGGCTGGTGAAGGCGAAGGCATGGGTGAAGAAGGATTGGAGCTGACACTCGAAGAACTCGCTGAGTTTGACGGTCAGAACGGCAACAAGGCATATATTGCAGTTGATGGAAAAGTATATGATGTAACAGATCTTCCACCATGGGCAGGAGGCGTACATAATGATTTCCCTGCAGGTCAGGATTATACAGAAGAAATCAAGGAAGTATCACCACATGGTCTGACACCACTTGAAAGCCTGGAACCTGTGGGTACCATCGTAGAGTAAAAGAGAAACAGACAATCTGATAAAATTACTGTTAAAAAGAGCAGGTTTACCTGTTCTTTTTTTGCGATAGAAAATTAATAGACATCTGTCTTTAGATGACATTCATCCCATATAACAGTATAATAGAATCAAAAGTAGTGCCAGATTAGGGAGATGTTAGTATGCTCATTGTCAAGCCGGCAGTCACAAGAAAGGAAATAGATGATTTTGTCATGCTTCCCTTCAAGCTGTATGAGGGTGAAGAATCCTGGGTGCCTCCACTCGTTGGTGATTTCAGGAAATACATCATGGGCAGAAACAATGCGCTTAACCACGCAGGTGAGAATCAGCGGGTAATCGCCTATTTAAATGGAGAACCTGCAGGCAGGCTTCTTGTGGGCATCAATAACGAGCTGAATGAGTACAAGGGATTTAAAGAAGGCTATATTTCTCTGTATGAGTGCATTGAGGATGATCATGTGGCTGACGCTCTGCTTAAACATGCCATGGCATTTCTTAGGCAGCGGGGGATGAACAGGGTTAAGGGTCCTCTTTCTCTACCGGGCGGAGACGACAACAGGGGATTTCTCATCGACAATTTTGAAGATCCGACACTTGTGATGAACACCTACAACAAAAAATACTACAATGATCAGTTCATCAGGAGCGGATTCGCCAAATATTACGACAGCTATGCCTATAAAGGGATTTTCAACAATGACCATCAGGAGAGATTGGAAAAGCTGATTCCCTATGCCAAGAAAAGATACCATTTTACCGTTGAGCCCATCAATCTGAAAAATATCGAGAAAGAAATGAAAGACATTCAGCAGATTATAGATAAAGCCATGCCAAAGGACTGGGATGACTTCATGCCTCCGAACGAAGAAGAGATCAGAATGATCAAGAAGCAGCTGGTGCCTTTTGCCGATCCTGATTTCATCTATATTGCAAGAGATGCGGAAAGAAATCCCATCGGGTTCAACATCGCGCTTCCTGATTACAATCAGGTGCTGAAGAAAATGAACGGCCGCCTGTTTCCCACCGGAATATTCAAGTTTCTGTACTACAGAAGGAAGATCAACAGGATCAGGATATTCGTGCTTTTTGTGATTCCCGAGTATCAGAAAAAAGGTGTCACCGCAGCAATCTACTATGAAGGTCTGAAAAAAGGAATGGAAAGAGGCTTCACCTATGCGGAGGGTTCGACCATATGGGAATACAACAGACCCATGCAGAACGATGCGCTGGGGTTTACGGACAAGCCCTATAAAACCTACAGAATCTATGTGAGAGACCTGTAGAAAGCACAAAGAGAGAAAGGATATTCATATCTGAGACGGACACTGAAGCAGTCTATTGCCGGACTGCATCAGTGTTTTTTTTGCTGCTACTGACGTTTACAGACGAAGAATGAATAAACGTAATCTTTGATGCTTTCGGTATTTTCTGTATCTTATAAAAGTGGAATGTTCTGACTTATTGATATAATGAATGTAGTAATAAAGTGGAGGTATCTGATGAACAACAGAATATTAAACAGAAACGAAGTGGATGAAAAGAGGACATGGGACCTTTCAGCAATCTACAAGACAGAACAAGACTATGAGCGCGCGGTGGAGAGAATTTCTGAACTTGGAGAAACCATCGAGAAGGACTATAAGGGGAATCTCAGATCATCAGAAAAGATCAACAGATGTCTGGATTTTCTACGAGAGGTCAATGTACTTGCGGGCCTGATTTCCAGCTGCAGATTCCTTGCGGTAT
>DAMDIS010000208.1:2101-2538 GCA_032100885.1 Proteiniclasticum sp. | reverse complement strand
CCTTGCCTTCGTTTTCTTCGCTGATGTCCGATGTTTCTTCAAGTTCTTCCTGTGCAACGACGATATTCTCTTCTGGAAGAGCAGCATCTGCATCGCTGAATGCCTTATATACGCCGGCAAGAGCACCGGAACCGTCAACGGCTTTCACGGAAGCGATTCTGATGTCCAGGTTGACAGCGCCTGCTGTAATGGCTGCATTCTGATACTGTGCGGGTGTTATCTTTGTAATGGTTTCAGGGGTCACGATTTCCACGCTTACCCCTTCAGTTGTGTCACTGGGCTCCATATAGACTGAAGAGTATACCTGATGATAGGAATAATCGTTATGCAGGATATCGTTAAGTTCATTGATCATGTCTTCTATCTCTCTTGAGTCGTCTCCGACGCCAAGAAGTTCCTTGGTCCTTTCGTATTCTGCCTCAGTCAGGCTTTCTCCG
>DAMDIS010000208.1:340-2091 GCA_032100885.1 Proteiniclasticum sp. | reverse complement strand
TGCTCGATATCCGAGGCCAGAACCTTTCTGTCTCCTATAAATACTGTAGAAAGAACCATGACCATAATGACAGCTGCAATATAGCTCGCTTTGTATTTCAGATTTCTTTTTATCATAAAACTGATTCTCCTTTTCTTTCAAATAGATGATTATCGCTTACATCCCAAAGGATATCATACATTTCTTAAGTTAAGGAGTAGATAAAATGAAGATTTTGTAAGGACTTCATGGGAGATATTTAATGACTATGAGAAAGCCTCGCTATTTCAAAAGAGGCAGGGAGAGCAAAATGTATCTGCATAGCTGAGACCTTGAAAGCGGGTGAAGATCATCAGCCACAGTACATAAGGCTGTTATTATTTCACATGACATGGATAGATTGATAACGTTATGAATAATTTATCAAAAATCACAGCGATTGTAGTAGAAAGGAAATATTAGCATTATAATCCAGTTATAAAGTGCATTCTCATCATGCTGAACATAAGATGAATGGTTGATATGATATTGATTAGTCCCTAGTAGGGTGCTGATGGAAAGAGGCGATCTAATTGCGTGAAAAATATCTGTATTCACTTGAGGATCTGACCCTTGGAAACGCTGGAGGCAACAAGACCAGAAACCTTCAGTTTCTGATGAGAAAAAAATATCCGGTCCCGAAAGGATGCGTCGTCAGCTATTATGCGCTGAACGACTACAAGGAAGGGAATGAAGATGTAATCGGGCAGCTGAGAATCGAGCTTAGAAAATACATCCATCCGGAAAGGGCTTATGCAGTGCGCTCATCGGCTTCTGTGGAAGACCATAATGAGTTTTCTTGCGCTGGTCTTTTTCAGAGCTTCCTTGGTATGAAGGGCGAAGATGAAATTATTGAGGCCGTCATTAAAGTATGGCAGTCTCTCTATGAAGATAAACTTCTGACTTACTGCAATACCCATGATATTGATACCCAGTCGATCCTTATGGCCGTAATCATTCAGGAAATGGTCGAAGCCAGATCGTCTGGGGTTATTTTTACAAAAAATCCCATAACAGGATTTTCTGAGATCATCATTGAAGCTGGAGAGGGAACCGGGGATGACCAGGTTTTCACCATGAAAAATCCGGAGCGCTGGGTGTCCAAGTGGGGCAACTGGATGGAAAAACCTGAAGGCAGAATCATCAGCGAAGATTTTGCACAGGAGCTCATAGAGCATGCGCATCTCATCTCAAAAGACTATGGAAAACCTGTGGATCTTGAATGGGCTTATGACGGAAAAAAGCTCTACTTCCTTCAGGTAAGGCCAATAACACAGCTCGGCATTCCCGTCTATTCCAACAGGATTACCAGGGAAATGCTTCCGGGCATCATCAAACCTTTGGTCTGGTCGGTGAATACCACCATGATCAACAAGATCTGGACAGAGATTCTGGTGAAGCTTACTGGAGACACCTCCATAGAGCCGGACAGCCTGACAGGATATTATTATGGTCGGGCATACTTCAATATGGCGCTTTTCGGACAGGTATTCGAGAATCTCGGAATTCCCTACGAGGGACTGGAACTGCTTCTAGGATTAGAGCAGGATGGCCCCAGAAAACCGCACATAAAGCCCGGGATGAAAATCATGGGCAGGCTGCCGAGTCTGATGTCTCTGACCAGAAGCTTTCTTACGGCTGAGAGAAGATACAGAGCCATGGAACCTTCAAAACGTGAAGTCTATGCTGAACTGGAAAGAAAGATTAAGGAGAGCGCATCGAAAGAGGAAGAC
>DAMDIS010000208.1:0-244 GCA_032100885.1 Proteiniclasticum sp. | reverse complement strand
GCTTTCCGAGGAAACGGAGAAAGTCGCCTACTTCAACATCATCCTTCCCATGGAGATGATGATGTATCACAGGATGCTTGCAAATTCCATAAGAAAGGAAGGGTATGATATCAGGGACCTGAAGCTTCAGGGTGTTGAGGAGGCTGCAAATGAATACAGTCCTCATTATCATCTGGCACAGATGAAAAAGAAATATGCCATGCCGGTTGAATCCTTGAGCGATATGGACAGGGCAGCGCTGGAC
>DAMDIS010000207.1:0-2654 GCA_032100885.1 Proteiniclasticum sp. | reverse complement strand
CCAGGCACTTTCATGGCATATTCAGGATGATTCCGGTATAGCTCACTGTCTTCATTGATCATTTCAGGCTCAAACCAGAGTCCGAAGGACAAGCCAAGTGCCTGTATCTTTCTTGCCAGACCTTTAATACCTCCAGGAAGCTTGTTTTTATTGACCTCATAGTCGCCGAGACCTGCATGGTCATTGTTTCTCTTTCCAAACCAGCCGTCATCAAGGACAAAGAGCTCCACTCCAAGTTTTGAAGCCTCTTTTGCCAGGGACATGATCTTTCTTTCATTAAAGTCGAAAAAGGTTGCCTCCCAGTTGTTCATGAGGATGGGTCTTCCCTTTTTCTGCCACTTCTCACTGATCACATGATCATTTACAAAGTCATGAAAATGATGACTAAGATCGTTCAGTCCTCTTCCCGATGTGGTCAGGACTGCTGAAGGGGTTTCGAAACTTTCACCTGGTGCAAGCGGCCAGTTGAAATTATGAGGAGATATCCCCTGGATTACGCGAACAATACCATGACTCGAAACCTCAATGGCGGTATGATGATTTCCGCTGTAGATGAGATTGAATCCGTAGCAACGTCCATGGTCTTCAGTGGTTTCCTTCTTCAAGAGGATCACTCCCGGGTTATGTCTGTTGCTGCTGGTGCCCGTTGTGGAGTCATTGATGAGCATTCCATGGATCAGTTCTCTTCGGTGCGCATGGGCTTCCTTTATCCATCCGCCGTCCAAAGTCATCACATCGAATCCGCCGGATACGAGATCAAGGCATGAACTCATGATCTTTCTGAGAATTACCGTCTCTTTGGAATGATTGATGATTTCCGTTCGCCTTGTTATGACATCACAGTCAGTAAACACCGTGTAGATGAGCTTCATGCTTACAGGAAACAGTTTGTCTCGAAGCTCAACCACAAGGCTTACTCCTTCTCCATGGGCATCAGGCAGCTCATTCATGGGCATCGTCCCTTCCATGATTTCATGACTGGCATAGACAAAATCACAGACAAATGACCCGTCAGGCATTTCCATTTCAAGGGGCATCACCCTATAATCACCTTTTCCGTTGAAGGAGTATTCCAATGGGAGAAGATCAAGGGACATGGCCTCCTCCATGTAGAGTACGGAGCTTCCTGCTCCCGCATTCTGCTTCATATGGATCGCGCGAAAATCCTGTTCCTTAAGTCTGTTTCCATAATGGAGATTTTCAAGATGACCTGAGGGAAGAACACGAAAGATGTAACTGGTGTCTTTCGTACTCAGCATAAACACTTTATTGATTTCACTGATCATTTTCATCACTTCCTTATAGAGCATATACTGCTCTTATCACTATCTTCATTCTATCATGAAAACAATTACACATATATCCTTCATCAACAAGAATTATAGCTCGACATAGGATAATAACTGTTCTAAACGCGCACAATCAAAAAGGAACTCCATGGAGTTCCCTTTCTTGATCAGTATTGCCTGCATTAACCTACGCAGCATCAGTTGCCATTCTGCGGAAAAGACAGTATGGTCAGCTCCGTTAAGTCCTTCAGTTTAGGCTGAAGGGCTTCCGCCATTTCAGTCGAAGTGAACCTTTTTTCAGTTCCTTCAGCATCTGTTCCCGCTGATTTTTCCAGATAAATGATCTCATCTAAAATTTCAGTTACTTTGCTTATTCTGTCTGCATCAATGTTCCGAATTTCTTCCTTCGTGTCAATACCGTTTTCTTCAAGGAAATACTCTCTATTGATCCATCTGGCAGAGGTTGCCATATCCCATAAATATGCTCCTATGGGATCTCCGCTTCTTTGAGTCAGCAGAATATACTGAGACGAGGTATGAATCAGCGCATCAACATGATTCTTCATTTTTTCAGCCTCTTTAATCATCATCTGACTGCTTAATTCTTGTCTTGCAACAGTTTTGAGGATTTCGTTATAACTATTTAGATTTACATAATATTCCTTATGAATTCCATTTAAAGCCTCTTGAGTATCTTTCTCGCTGTTTTTCAATCCCACAAAGAGCATCATACTCACAAGCAATGAGAGCACCAATCCCAATGAAAGGATCAATGTACAGTGTCTGAACAAAGGTTGACTGCGTTTCCTGCTGATTGGATTCTGCTCATTCATTGTCTCTGAATCCTTAAGGAAATAATCAGTGCTGACGCCAAAAAGATTGCTGAGCTGGATGATATTATATATATCTGGAACTGACTGATCTGATTCCCATTTGGATACCGATTGTCTGGAGACACCAAATTTTTCCGCCAGCTGTTCCTGTGATAGATTATTTTCTTTTCTCAGCTTCTGTATCTTCTTACCAGTGTTCACTAACTTTCACCCCTCAAGACCAGCATTTCTTCTTAAAAACATCATATCAGTAAATCTGACTGAGCTCTAGCAACCTGTCCGTAATTTTGTCAACTGATGGTTGCATAATCACTTTTTGATTCGAACTGCCAGATCCGTATGAGAACTGCCTTGTAGATTTTCCTGATCATCTTGAAAAAGATCCATCTCAAATCGAAATGGATCTTAGATACTTATACTTTATTCATATGGCAGTATAGCTGTCTGCGGTGGTGTATCTTTATTGATGATCACACTACTGTTGTCATAGAATACCTCATCGTTTACTCGAGTCAGAAAATCATCAAGATGA
>DAMDIS010000206.1:508-2717 GCA_032100885.1 Proteiniclasticum sp. | reverse complement strand
GAACAGTCGAGTGGGACGACTTCCACTGGACAGCGAAGAGAAACTGAAGTTCTATACGAACAGACCGTTTATCTGGAATTCCTTCAGCAAAGACAACAACTACAGCTGGGGTATTTATATCACAAGTCAGGAATATGAAAGAGAAGTGGATAATGTGTTCTCATCTCTTTATTTTGAAAGAATACATATTCCGGATTTCGTCCACGGAACACCTGAGCAGGCAGAGGATGATCTGGAAAAGGAGACCGCAAGCCTTAGAAATGACCTAATGAAACTGGAAGAGAGCAAAAGAGAACTTCTCGAAAGAACAAAGGACCGTTATTCAATGTTCACATCTGTTCTGGAGCATGTAAGTAATATTTTTGAAGCTCGAAAGTATGTCATAGGTCTTGGAGGAAGGTTCTCCATAACAGGGTTCATGGCAAAAGATGATATTAAGGGTCTGCAGAAGAAATTTGAAGATCTTAAAGATGTGGAAATTGAAGTCAGACCTGCAACAAACGACAAGAGACTTACTCCACCTACTAAACTCAAGAACGGATGGTTTTCCGAACCTTTCGGGATGTTTGTCGAGATGTATGGTGTTGCCAATTACGAGGATATCGATCCTACACCGTTTGTCGCACTGACTTATACACTGCTCTTTGGAATCATGTTCGGAGATGTGGGTCAAGGACTTGTTCTCGCACTGCTCGGTTGGGCGATGTACAAATTTAAGGGAATGAAACTGGGTGCAGTGGGCATCAGAATCGGATTCTCATCAGCAATTTTCGGACTGCTATATGGATCTGTATTCGGAAATGAACATCTGCTCGATCCGTTCTTCATTAATGTACTGGGACTGCCAGGAAAGCCTATTCATACGATGGATCCGGGCTTTACCATGACACTGCTTCTTTCTGCAATTGCAATTGGTGCAGTGCTGATCATAACAACTATCGGGATCAATATCTACATCAACTATAAGAGAAAACATATCGTTGAAATGCTTCTTTCCCATAACGGTGTTGCGGGAATAATTCTTTACACATTCGCAATTGGCGGAGCTGGACTTATGTTAAGCGGTATCGCAAATCTGTTCAATCCCGTAACACTTATATTATTTGTCGGACTACCATTGCTCCTGATGTTCCTGAAGGAACCGCTGGAGAGAAGAGTTCACGGCGAAAAAATGTTCCCTAACGGATTTGGAGGGTTTTTCACAGAAGCGTTCTTTGAACTCTTTGAAATTATCCTTTCCTATATCACAAACACTATGTCCTACATGAGAGTTGCAGGGTTCGTCCTTTCTCATGCCGGTATGATGCTTGTGGTGTCAAGTCTGATGGAAATGACCGGTAGTGCGGGACCTGTAGTGTTCGTATTCGGTAATCTGTTTGTTATGGCGCTTGAAGGTCTGATTGTAGGTATTCAGGTACTTAGACTTGAATTTTATGAAATGTTTTCCAGATACTACACTGGAGACGGTGTCCCATTCAAATCATTAAAAGAAACATTATAATGGAGGATTAAATTATGTTAAATATTGTTGAATTACTTATCCCGTTGGTGCTGATCGTTCTGATTTCTTTACCGCTTGTTAAGGTGTTCAGAGGCAAAATCAGTGGCCAGTCAGCTAAGACAAGACTAATCACACATATTGTCATGTTCTTTGTCGTCATTATCGGTTCAGTTGTTTTCTCAGCAGGTGATTTATCTGTTCTTGCGGCAGAAGAGACAGCAGCCGCTGCAGGTGGAATCATGGGTACTACTGCACAGGGTCTAGGTTTCATCAGTGCAGCATTAGCAACAGGAATGTCAGCATTAGGAGCCGGTATTGCCGTTGCTGCAGCAGCACCTGCTGCTATTGGAGCTTTCTCAGAGAATGAGAAGAACTTCGGTAAGTCTCTGATCTTCGTTGCGCTTGGTGAAGGTGTTGCGATTTACGGACTACTTATTTCTATCCTGATCATCAATAAGCTATAAACCCATAAGGAGGTTTCTATGAAGTTTTTCCTGATAAGCGATAACATCGATACCCAAATGGGAATGCGTCTGGCAGGGATCGAGGGAGTTGTAGTCCATGAGCGACGTGAGGTTCTTAGAGCACTCGAAAAAGCGATGCATGATGAAGAGATTGCCATTGTGCTTATTACAACAAAACTCATTGAAACCTGCCCCGAGGTTATTTCCGAATTGAAACTAAGACAGCTCAAACCGCTGATCGTTG
>DAMDIS010000206.1:0-425 GCA_032100885.1 Proteiniclasticum sp. | reverse complement strand
CAAAGTGAAATAAAGAAAATCCAGACTGAAATTCAAAACATTGAAAACAGAAACATCAGAGAATTGGAAGGGACTGCCAGAAATAATGCCGAAATCATTGTTAATCAGGAAGTATCTTCAATGGATAGCGAACATGCAATCTCACTCAGCAGAATGGCTGATGATAATCAGAGAAAGCTGATGAAGAAGAGGCAGGAGCTGATCAATAATCTTTTCCTTGAAATCAGAGACAAACTTGTAGAATATACGAAGACCGATGAGTATAAGGAAAAGATGAAAGAACGAATCAGACTTCTGAGCACTCAATATCATTCTGAAGGAATATTGAAACTTGCACCTAAAGACATGAAACTGGCTGATGAGCTGAGTTCAGGCTTTAGTGGACAGACAGTGGTCAGGCCAGATGAAAGCATCGAAATTGGTGG
>DAMDIS010000205.1:0-2762 GCA_032100885.1 Proteiniclasticum sp. | reverse complement strand
CAGGTGAGATCGTACTTGAGGAAGATGTTCAGACGTTTCTTTCTGTATCCGTGGGAGATGAAGTAAGCATTTCTCTTCCTGAGGACGCCGAGCTTGAAGATTTTTTCAATGAAGATACCTACACCGTGGTTGGACTCATCAAGTCGCCGCTTTACATCAGCTACGAAAGAGGGCAGACGAACATCGGGGACGGGTCCATCGACTACTACGGCTACGTTCCGGAAAAAGACTTCAGCATGGAGAAGGTCACGGATCTTTTCATCGAAACAAAAGAGTCACAGAATCTTACCGCCTATTCTGATGAGTATGAAGCCTATCATAAGCCCATGAAAGCTTCTCTTGAGGAGTATGGCATCTTTGCCATGGACAGAGACACCGAAGAGCTTAGAGAAGAGCTCAGTGAAGGCAAGGAGGAGCTTCAGAGAGAGAAGGCAGATGCGGAAGAAAAGCTCGCAGAAGCTGAAGCCGAGCTCATCGATGCGGAAAGCGAGCTTGCCGACGGGGAACAGAAGCTTAACGAGAACGAAATCAGATATACCCAGGAGTTTTCAGACCGACGTCAGGAAATCAGAGAGGGAAAAGAAGCCCTTGAAAAAGGTCGTGACGAATACTTCACGGGCTACAACAGCTGGCTTTCCGGTTACAACGAATATCAGGATGGCAAAGCTGAGCTTGCATCGTCCAAGGCAACTTTAGATGACGCGAAGAATCAGATCGATCAAGGCGAAAGAGAACTTGCTGCGGCAAAAACTCAGCTGGATGAAGCCCAGACTCAGATCGGTCTCCTTACACAATCCCTGGAGGGGCTTAAGGAAATTCGTGCAGGACTTCCCGAAGGAACGGATCTCACTGAAGAGGAGTACCTTGGCATCATCGAACAGATCAGAGTGCTTTCGCCTGAGCTTGCAGTCTTTCTGGAGGAAAATGTTCCCTATAACGACCCTAACCTTCTAAACTCCCTCAGAAATGCTCTGGATTCCACTACAGTGCAGCTTGAAGAGACCCTGGTGGGCGCAAAGGCGCAGTATGATCAGGGCGTAATCGATTATGAGACGGGCACAGCAGCCCTTTCAGCAAGCAGGGTGCAGTACGAAGAGGGCCTTGCTGCCTATGAGGCAGGTGCCAGAGAACTTGAACTTGCAAAGGCTGAAATCGACAGAGGCAAGGCTGAACTTGACCGTGCGAAGGAAACCCTTGATGCCAGTGAAAGACAGCTCACAGAAGGCGAGAGGCAGCTTAATGCCGCTGAAGCGGAGTTCAAGCAGTCCATAAGAGACGGGCGGGCAGAAATTGCAGAGGGAAAGATCGAACTTTCCGAAGGAAAAGCGAAGTTTGCGAAAGAAAAAGCGGATGCCCTGGAGCAGATCAGTGATGCGGAAGAGGAGATCCATGATGCCGAGAGAATGATCCTTGAGATTCCCACAGAGTGGTTTGTCTACTCAAGGGACGGCTATCCAGGATATGCTTCTCTTGGTGATGATGCCAAGAGACTGGGATCCCTTGCAACGGTATTCCCGCTGTTCTTTTTCCTCGTCGCTGCCCTTGTGTGTCTCACGACCATGACAAGAATGGTCGAAGAGGAAAGAGTCCAGATTGGAACCCTCAAGGCACTTGGCTACAAAACACCGACCATCGCCATGAAATACATCACCTATGCGCTTCTTGCGAGCCTTATCGGCAGCATCATCGGATTCACCATCGGATTCCAGCTGTTCCCAAGGCTCATCATCACGGTGTACGGGTCCATGTACAATACGCCTTACATCATGACGCCATTTCATTGGAGTCTGGCACTCCTTTCCACAGCCATTGCTGTGGTCACCACGGTATCGGCCAGCCTCTTTGCAACGCTCAGCGAGCTGAAGGAAACACCGGCAAACCTTATGATGCCGAAAGCGCCAAAGCCAGGCAAGAGAATCCTCCTTGAGCGGTTTACACCGCTGTGGAGAAAAATGAGTTTTTCCTACAAAGTCACTTTCAGGAATATATTCCGTTACAAGAAAAGATTCCTCATGACCGTTCTAGGCATATCGGGTTGTACGGCGCTTCTTGTGACAGGTTTCGGAATTGGAGACTCTGTGAATGCCATCATGGGCAGACAGTTTAAGGAGATCTTTGTCTATGACGGAATGGTGTTCCTCGATGAGGACAAGGATGAGATCAGTGTGGATTCAATCCTTGGCGATCACAGTGAAATAGAAACCTTCATGACAGCCCATAACGAAAGTGTATCCGTATATGTCAAAGGTTCAAGCAGAGAATATGAGTCAAGTCTGGTCATCCCTGAAGAAACCGCAGATTTCAGAGGCTTCTTCGATCTTCACGATCGTGTGAGCGGTGATGATATCGAGCTAGGAGAGGACGGTGCTGTGATTTCAGAAAAGCTTTCAAAGCTTCTTGGCGTCGAAGCAGGTGACACTCTGGTCTACCGTGACACGGATTCAAGAACCTATGAGTTCAGCATTTCAGCCATTGCAGAGAACTACTTCAGTGAAGTGACCCTGAGAGAGCTGAAGATCAATGCAGGCGTATTTACGCTGAATGATCCGGAAGGCATCGATGAATCGGCATTTAATGAAGAGCTGCTGGAAAATGACGGGGTCCTCGGCGCAATGCTTGTGGACAATATTCAGGAGGAGTTCGGAAAGAGTCTTGAGTCCCTTGACTATGTGGTCTTCATTCTGGTCCTGGCAGCAGGTGCGCTAGCATTTGTTGTGCTTTACAACCTGACAAACATCAACATAACGGAAAGAATAAGAGAG
>DAMDIS010000204.1:0-2842 GCA_032100885.1 Proteiniclasticum sp. | reverse complement strand
CAAAACCCCAATCACAGCCCTAGCTGGATTACCCGGGGGATATCCCGATCTGCTACAGTCTTTCCTTGAGCGGCATGATGCTCCGCTCCAGTATCCCGTTCATGTGCGCAATGAGAATCCCATAATTCGTTATGGGCATACTTTTGTCCAGAGTACGGCTGATCCTCGACTGCATCTCTTTTTCGTTCAGCATGCAGCCTCCGCAGTGGACAACCAGATCATATTTTTCATTTTCCCTGTTGAACTCGGTTCCGCTGGAATGGACAAAAATCAGATCCTTTCCAGTATACTCTTTTATCCATTTAGGCAGCTTGACTGTTCCGATGTCATCACATTGTCTGTGGTGGGTACATCCTTCTGAAATGAGGATTCTCTGATGGTCTTCGAGTGAATCAAGGGTATATGCGCCCTTTACCGCTTCACTGAGATTTCCCTTGTATCTTGCCATGAGTATGGAGAAGCTTGTCAGTTCCACATCTTCGGGCACGATTTTTTTGACCTCGTTAAATGCCTGACTGTCCGTTATGACCAGTCTGGGTTTTTTATGAACCATGGAAAGAGCATCTTCCAGCTCGTCCACCTGCACGATGAGAGCCTGAGCCCTGCTGTCCAGAACATCTCTTATGACCTGCTGCTGCGGCAGTATGAGTCTTCCTTTTGGCGCGGCAGAATCAACTGGTACCACAAGGATGATGATATCCTTCGGTGAGATAAGGTCTGAAACGAGTTTTTTCTGCCTTCCCTTACTGCTCATGATCTTTCCCATGAGATCCTTCAGCTCATGGATATTATCCATGGTAGAGGCGCTCACAGCAATCACATTTTCCTTATCGTCCCTGCCTTCCACCCTCAGTGAATCCTCTAAAAGATCCGTTTTGTTAAAGACAAGGATATAAGGTAGTTCTTTCTCTCTGATCTTACCGATGATCTTCTCATCTTCCTCGGACAACCCTGTCTGGGCGTCCAGAACCACAAGAGCAAGATCTGTCCGGTCAAGGATTCTCATGGTGCTTTCCACTCTCTGATGTCCTAGAATACTGCTGTCGTCCAGTCCTGGCGTATCCATGAGCATAACAGGGCCAAGGGGCAGAAGTTCCATGGACTTCATGACGGGGTCTGTAGTGGTTCCTCTGACATCGGAAACAATGGAGATCTTCTGTCCTGTAACGGCATTGATGATGCTGGATTTGCCGGAGTTCATCCGTCCAAAAATTCCGATATGCACTCTTTCGCCTGATGGTGTATCCTGTAGTCCCATAATCTTCTCCTCTATCTTATGATCAGAACCGGAAATCTCTTTTTCCGAGGCTGATTTCTCTCAGGTTATCTTCCGCTCTTGATCTGACCTTCTCGTTTGTGATTTTATGAATCTCTTTCTCGATGAGTTTTTCACCCAGCATCCTTGTATCTTCTTTGGCATAATCCATAAGATATTCCTTCAGTGTGATGAGGGAATTGGGATGGCAGCAGTTTATGATCTGTCCGCTTTTTAGAAGCATCATGAATCTGTCACCTGTTCTTCCTTCTCTGTAGCATGCCGTGCAGAAACTGGGAATATGGCCCATTTCAATCAGCCATTTCACAATTTCATCAAGGGTTCTCTTATCGCTGACATCAAACTGCTCCGACTTGTCTTCTGCAAGTTCGGGCATCACATAGCCTCCCACGCTTGTCTTGGAACCTCCGCTGATCTGCGATACACCGAGCTTCAGAACTTTCTCGCGGCAGGCCTTACTTTCTCTTGTGGAAATAATCATTCCGGTATAGGGCACTGCGATTCTGATGCAGGCAACAATCTTGGCAAAGGTGTCATCATCTATGCCGTTGCTGAAGGAATCCGCATCGATATCATCTGCGTGACGGATTCTTGGGACACTGAGTGTATGAGGTCCCACGCCGTATACCTCTTCAAGATGCTCCGCATGCATTAGAAGCCCTGTAAAATCGTATTTGAAGCGTTCCAGACCAAAGAGGACACCCAGTCCCACATCATCTATTCCACCTTCCATGGCCCTGTCCATAGCCTCTGTGTGATAGCTGTAATTGTGCTTTGGACCTGTAGGATGAAGAAGCTCGTAGCTTTCCTTATGATAGGTCTCCTGAAAGAGAATATAGGTACCGATGCCGGCTTCAGCAAGCTTCCTGTAGTTCTCCACAGTAGTCGCGGCTATGTTTACATTGACTCTTCTTATGGCTCCGTTTTTGTGCTTGACGTCATAAATCGTTCTGATACTTTCCAGTACATATTCGATGGGACTGTTTATGGGATCCTCTCCCGTTTCCAGCGCCAGTCTTTTGTGACCCATATCCTGTAGAGCGATGACTTCATTTCTGATTTCTTCCTGAGTCAGTTTCTTTCTTGCGATATGCCTGTTCTTCAGATGATATGGACAGTATACACAGCCGTTGACGCAGTAGTTGGAGAGATAAAGCGGAGCAAACATCACGATTCTGTTTCCGTAGAATCTTTCCTTGATTTCTTCCGCAAGAGAATATATCTCTTGATTCAGATCTTCCTGCTGGCATTCCAGAAGCACTGATGCCTCCCTGTGCGTCAGTCCGTTTCCTTTTCTGGACTTATCAATAATGGAGGAGATAAGCATCCGGTTATCCGCATTCTCTTTTGCATATTCCAGAGTTTCGAGAATCTCATCATGACTGATGAACTCCTCTGCTTTCATGGATCTGATATTATACATCAACAAGCACTTCCTTTAAATCTATTTGGTCTGAGATATCTGACGTTTTTCTTTTAAGCGGATGATCTCCTCGATCCGTAACCACTTCAAAACCTATTTTCTCCATGGATGCCTTGAGAAGGTAAAGACTCTCTGCTGCTTCT
>DAMDIS010000203.1:828-2856 GCA_032100885.1 Proteiniclasticum sp. | reverse complement strand
CCGGACAGTCCGGATATCTTTCTGAGACTGAAAGGACTTGAATATCTCAACTTCATGGGAGACATCTACAATGTGGAAAGCGGTCTGAGACAGGACAGGATAAATGACCTGGCCAAGCGCTTCGATATGGAGAATGCACTGGGTGATTACATTTCAAGCTATTCCCATGGTATGAGACAGAAAATCATCCTGATGGGTGCACTCATTCATGATCCTTCTCTCTGGATCCTTGATGAACCGATGACAGGACTTGATCCTAAATCATCATTCTATCTCAAGGAAATGATGAGAGAACATGCGAATAAGGGAAATGTCGTCTTTTTCTCCACCCATGTCCTGGAAGTCGCGGAAAAAGTATGCGACCGCGTAGGAATAATCAATAAAGGAAAACTTATGTTTTGTGGGACCATGTCCGAGCTCAGAGCACTGGTCAGTGAAAATGAAGGTCTGGAAAAAATCTTCCTGGAGATGACTAGTGATGAAGAGTAATATATTCACTCTGACCAAAGCCATGTTCAAGAATGACGAGACATTGAGCAACATCACCAGCAGAAGCACAAAAAAGAAATCTTTCTTTAAGTCCAAATGGGGAATCCTCCTCTTTGTACTGTTTCTGACCGTGACCATGGGTCTGAGCTTCGGATTTATGATATCCGAGCTGTACGATGCTATGGCCATGATGGAGATGCAGTCTCTCATCCTGAGACTGGTTGTACCGGCTGCAGGCATAATGGTCTTCATGTTCGGTATATTCTATGTCATGAATGTGTTCTATTTTTCAAAAGATGTAGACAACTATCTTTATCTGCCCGTTCGTGCAGGTGAGATACTGACCTCCAAATTTCTTGTCTCTCTAGTGTATGAGTACTTCATCATCATCGTATTTTTCCTGCCGATCCTTGTCATCTACGGCATAAATGATTCAGCAGGAGTGCTTTACTATGTGTATACCGTACTGGCACTTCTTTTCATCCCGGTTCTGCCCCTGACAGTGGCGTCGGTGATATCCATGGTGATCATGCGGTTCAGCAACAGATTCAAGAACAGAGACCGCTTCAACATGATCGCAGGAATCCTGAGCCTGTTTGTCGCCCTGGGCTTCAACTTCGGGATACAGTTTCTGACCAACAGAATGAGTCAGGGAAACAATCTCATCATCAGCGACATTTCGGATCTGCCCATATTCAGGATCACGTCGATGGTGTTCCCGACCAGCCATTTTGCGACAGAAGCGCTCATCGCGCATGAAAGTCTTCAGGGACTTGTCTATCTTCTGTTTCTGGTGGCCCTGTCATTTCTTGCCCTCGGTATATTCTATGTCATCGGTAATGCCATATACTTTAAAGGCGTCATCGGTGTATCTGAATCGAAAGCCGACCGTAAGGTGCTTTCCAAAGAAGCCATGCAGAAAGGTACAACAAAGAAGAATATCCTTATCGCCTACTCATTGAAGGAGTTCAAACTACTTGTGAGAACACCGATCTACTTTCTGAACTGTATCCTCATCAGCCTCATCTACCCCCTGTTCATCCTGTTCCCCATTTTTATGGGCAGTTCAGGAGACAAGGCTGAAATGGAGCAGATCCTTACCCTCATCCGCTCAGTGGATGAAGGCGTGCTGATTGTAGGCATGGTTGGAGTCGGATTCCTCCTGGGTTCGATCAACATCATCTCCTCCACAGCCATTTCAAGAGAAGGAAAAAATTTCTATTTCCTGAAATATATCCCTGTTTCCTACGCAACACAGCTTTATGCGAAGATTTTAAGTTCCTTCTACGTGGAAGCCATGGCACTTGTCATTCTGTATGGTCTGATGATTTTCCTCTTCCAGATAGATGTCGGATTTATCCTCCTTTCGCTGATCCTTGTTGCACTGGCATCACTCCTTGTGAATCAGATCGGTATGCTCTTTGATATCTTCTGGCCGAAACTGAACTGGGATACAGAGCAGAAGGCTGTCAAGCAGAACTTCAACTCAGTGATCCACATGTTCCTGGGTTTCGGGCTGACTGCGCTCAGCATATTCCT
>DAMDIS010000203.1:0-818 GCA_032100885.1 Proteiniclasticum sp. | reverse complement strand
CAAACTGGCGCCGACACTTTTTACAGGCTTCATGATCTGCTTCCTGGTGCTTTCCATCCTTTCGGTGGTCATGCACTTCGTTATGATCCACACTGCAGAAAGAAAGTTTGCGCTGCTGTCATAGGATGAAGAAAATAACGAGGCGAAAAGTCATCCTTAGCGGTGTCATGAAAAAAGGAAGTCCCCAGATCATGGACCTTGGCGGTGATTCCTACCGCATTACCGACGAACTGGCGAAAAAGATGAAACTGAAATCTGTTCTCCTTTTCGTCCAGACCCTAGTACTTACGCTCTTCTATCTTTTCACCATGGATAAATTCCGCGACATCCCTTTTAAAGGTGCCGATGGAGCAGTGATTGCTGAGGGTCTGACCTATACCATGATATTTCTGATCCTCATGTTCAGTGCCTTCGTCATCACATCAGTAATGATTATCCCTTGGGATGTAGCGGATCATATGATTGAACTTGACGAATACGAGATCGAGGATATTAAGTCAGGCAGAAATCCGAAAAGCAGTTAAGCAAAAAATCAAAGGCTGGATTCAAAAATTTTGAATCCAGCCTTTATGCTGCCCTGATATGATCATAGAATTTCCCATCTCACCGGGGCCTTCCCCATTTCCGTCAGATAGTCATTGGTTCTTGAGAAAGGTTTTGAACCGAAGAAACCTCTTCTGGCGGATAGCGGACTTGGATGGGCAGATGAAATGATCTTATGATGCCGAGGGATGAGCTTTTCCTTCTCTTTTGCATGGTTTCCCCAGAGAATGAACACCATGGGATCCTTTCGTTTCCCAAGGACTCTGATGACTTCA
>DAMDIS010000202.1:0-2858 GCA_032100885.1 Proteiniclasticum sp. | reverse complement strand
ACAATCCTAAGGAACAGGAATTCTTCACCAAAACTTCAAATCGTGTGGATATCGAGTGTTCGGATCTCTGATTATATCGAGGACAGGATTCTTCTAAACAGCTGCATTGCAGAAAATGAAGGGATCCTGTCCTCTGAATATTCAGGGAGATATTAGTTCTTGTCAGATGCAATTTTTGGTGCAATAATAAAGTTTAGAATTTTAGATGAGATTTATGGAATGGAGTGATCAATATGAAAATCGGAGTAATAATGGGTGGAATATCAAGTGAAAGAGAAGTATCTCTGTCTTCGGGAAGAGAGATTTTGAATAACATCAATTTTGATGAATATGAAGGCGTGGAAATCGTTCTTGACGGTAAAGCGGATATCTATGAGAAGGTAAGCGGAATTGATTTTGCCCTACTTGCACTTCATGGAAAATACGGTGAAGACGGGACTGTCCAGAGTATCCTTGACAGCCTTGATATTCCATACTCCGGATGCGGTATGGCATCAAGCGCGGTCTGTATGGATAAGGATCTGACAAAGTGTGTTCTTCAGAGTAAGGGTATACGAACTGCAGATTGGTTTGTGGTGAGAAATCTGAATGAAGTCAATGAAAGCTCAGTAGAAGCGTTAGGCTACCCGGTGGTGGTCAAGCCGAACTGTGGAGGATCATCCGTTGCCACATTCATCTGCTCAAACTTTGAGGAAGTGCGCCATGGTGTGGAAGAAGGACTGCTCGTGGACACCGAGGTCATGATCGAAGAGTTTATAAAAGGAGATGAAATCACAGTTCCGATTCTTGATGGGGAAGTGCTTCCTACACTAATCATAAGGCCTGCCAAAGGCAAGTTCTTCGATTACTCGTCAAAGTATGAAGACGGAGGAGCTCTTGAGGATATCATCGAATATGAGGAAGGACTTCAGAAGGAAATCAATGAGATGGCGATGAAGACCTTCAAGGTGCTGAAATGCGATATCTATGCAAGAATCGATTTCATCATACGAGATGGTGTTCCCTACATACTGGAAATCAATACGCTTCCTGGTATGACAAAGACATCTCTGTTCCCGAAAAGTGCAAAGGGAATCGGAATGGATTATAAAGGACTCCTTGACCGGATCATCAGATCATCCATGAAATTGAGAGCAGTCAGATAAATAAGATCATGCAAAAAAAGAAGTAGTCAAAAGGCATAGAACATTGCCAAAGACTACTTCTTCTTCATTTCTCTTTTTCTATTCCTACTTCTGTGCGTAGCTTACGATAAGATCATAAGTCGCCTTCATGGATTCCATGTGTGTTCTTTCATAACCGTGGGATGCAAATACACCAGGACCGATGAGTGCAGTTTTTATATCATATCCTGCGCCTAATGCTGCCGAAGCGTCCGATCCGTAGAACGGATAGATGTCTGTCGCATAAGGAATGTCCTCATTCTCGCACAGCTCTTCAAGGGTTCTTCTCAGATCATAATCATATGGACCGGAGCTGTCCTTTGCACAGATATTCACTTTGAATTCTGAGCTGTTCTGATTGTTTCCGGGTGCGCCCATGTCCACTGCGATAAATTCCACAAGATCAGCGGGAAGTGCGGCTTTTGCTCCATGGCCGACTTCTTCGTAATTCGAGATGAAGAAGTGGACTGTCGATTTTAGCGGTTTGTCTTTTAAGGTTTTCATGGCTTCAAGAAGAATGGATACACTTGCTTTGTCGTCCAGATACCTGGATTTGATGAAGCCGTTGTCGAGAATTTTGAGTTTCGGGTCGATAAAGACAAAGTCGCCTACTCTGATGCCAAGATCCCTGACATCATCCGAGCTGCTGACCTTTTCATCAATTATGATTTCCATGTTTTCCTGATTTCTTTCAAGGGTTCTCGCATTGCCGCCATCAATATGCACAGAGGGTTTGGTGGTCTGTACTGTACCACTGATCAGTCGGTTTCCAGATGTTCTGATCAGGCAGTTTTCAGACTCCAGAGTGTTGAACATGTAACCGCCGATGAGGGTGAATTCAAGAGAGCCTTTTCCTTTGATGCATTTGACCATGGCACCAAGAGTGTCGACATGGGCGGAGAAGAGTCTTCCTTCCTTGTTCTCACCTCTCAAAGTTGCAAGAATCGCTCCTTTGACTGTAACTTCATATGAGATACCTAAATTATCCAGCTCTTTTCTGATATATTCCATGACTTCGCCATGGTATCCTGTAGGGCTGTTGATTTCAATAAGATTTCTGAGTGTCTGACTGATATTCTGTTCAAAAGACATGATCAACCTCCTAAGATAAGATATAAATATCATAGCTCAAAACAGTTCATCTGTATAGATTTGGAACCCGATTCTGCTGATAAATGAGTAATAAATGGCTGAAAAGTGTATTGATTATCAAGGAAATCCAATAATAAGGTTCAAATTCATCATTGAATTGTTAAATTTTGCTTATCCATTTTACAGTTGAAGAATTTTACCGTATGATATACGGATAATGATTATTAATTGAATTCAGGTCATTAAATGTTTTGTTATATATTGTAACAGATTTGAGAGATTTATCTAAATAGCTCATGGTATAATAATTATAGTTAATGAGGAAAAGTAATGAGATTAATATGGGAGGGTAGGGTAATTTAAATTACCGTGTATAATATGAAAAGAAAAGCGATACTTGCCATGATATTACTATTCACAGTTTTTGGAGTAGGTGCATATCGAGGATATGCCGTAGAGAAAGAGAAACAGGTCACAGAGGCAATTGTCATTGAAGCGAAAGCTGAAGCTGAAAAGGTTCAGGATGCTCAGGATAAAATCATCATCGATTCGTGGGCTGACAAGGTATATCCTGGTGTAACACTCATGGGTGTAGATCTTTCA
>DAMDIS010000201.1:1792-2980 GCA_032100885.1 Proteiniclasticum sp. | reverse complement strand
GGTACGCTTACTGAGGCCCTTCTTCATGCTGCGGGAAAAGTGACGGCCATAGAGCTTGATTCCAAGCTCATTCCGATCCTTCAGGAAGAACTTAAAGGTTATGATAATTTCACGCTCATCCATGGCGATGCGACAAAAGTGGATCTTGAAGAGATTGCACAGGGCGATAATATCAAGCTTGTCGCCAATCTGCCTTACTATGTGACGACACCCATCATCACAAAGCTTCTCAATGATCAGGTGAAGTTTGATTCCCTGACCATTATGATTCAGAAAGAAGTTGCAGAAAGGATGAACGCCGGTCCGGGGACCAAAGACTACGGTTCACTGTCTGTTCTCGTTCAGTACTACTGCGAGAGCAGAATCATCAGAAATGTGCCGCCTGAATCTTTCATCCCAAGACCCAAGGTGGAGTCGACGGTGATAAAACTCACAAAGCTTGAAACACCAAGAGCCTATGTCAAAGATGAAGAGCTGTTCTTCAAGCTTGTGAGACAGGTGTTCAATATGAGACGAAAGACGCTCCAGAATAACCTCAAAGCCATGGGCTACTCCAAAGAGTTCATTGAAGAAGCCCTTACAAAAGCAGGCATTGATCTCAAGGCAAGGGGAGAGACCTTAACGGTCGAAAGATTTGCCGATCTAGCAAATACCATCAAGGAGTTGGGTAAAGGTGAAGACAAGTAAAAAGAGCATCATACTTCTTCTTATTGCTGCGCTTCTTCTCTTAGGCGGCTGTACAAGACTGGATGAACTCAAGGTAAGATATGGCTACAAGAATACGGACTTCGAGTTTCTTAACACGGAAGATATCGATTCGATCATCATCCAGAGTACAAGGGACAAAGGATTCAGATTCATCGTAACAGACAAGAGCACCATAAACGGTCTCTATGAGAGTCTGTCTTCTGCCAAGAAAACTGAGGATGTCATCGGGCACGATCCGGACTATATATTTGAAATTCATGATATGGATGGACAGGTGGTCAGCTACAACTATGTTGCCGGCGTTTCAGACCAGAAAAAGGCAAACTTCTACAGTGATGAGGGCAGCTACATCGTTACGGACAGAATCGACAACAATCTCATCCAGAACCTTTACAGCATAAGAAAGCCGATGTTCTTCGAGGACATTTATTATGGGTCTTTACTCGACCTTATCAAAATGGTCAAAGAAGAGTATAATGG
>DAMDIS010000201.1:0-1782 GCA_032100885.1 Proteiniclasticum sp. | reverse complement strand
TTGGCATAAAATTCTATGATGATGTGGAAACGCTTAAGTATCAGCTGTCAAGAGATATTGAAGATTTCAGGTCTCAAGCGCTGAAAGAGGGCGCTGTCGTTCTCTCTCATGGAGAGAAGGCGGAAGCGGTTCTGGATGTGAAGACTCAAGGGTATACGACACTTGTTTTCAAAGCTGTCGTGAATCTGAAGATCGATTCTGATTTCGTCGATAAGAATTACTATATCATCGGAAGGTATGTCAATGACATGAAGGGATGGGAAACTGTCATAACTGATACTAAACCTGAGGGTGAAGGATTCTAGGAGGTACAATAAATGGTAAAATGTGCAACATGCGCAGTTAAAAATAAATGCCTGAAAGACATGAAGTGCGAACTGATCAAACCGAAGTACGGCAAGATCAGGCATGTCGTCGGCGTCATAAGCGGTAAAGGTGGCGTAGGTAAATCTACGGTCACTGGAGTGCTTGCAGTTCAGCTGAGAAAGCTCGGATATAAAGTCGGTGTTCTTGATGGAGACATCACTGGTCCTTCCATGCCAAGATTCTTCGGTCTTGAAAAGGAAAGAACAGGATATGCACCTACTGAGGTTGAAGAGGTCTATAAGTTCATTCCTGTAGAGACAGGACTTGGCATCAAATCCATTTCCATGAACTTCATGATCGACGAGGAAGAGCCTCTTCTGTGGAAGGGTCCGGTCATCGGAAATGTTCTGGTTCAGCTCTTTACGGATACGGACTGGGGTGAGCTTGACTATCTATTGATCGATATGCCGCCAGGTACAGGAGATGTCGCCATGACCATCATGGAACAGTTCCCTGTGGATTATCTGGTTGTGGTATCCACCCCTCAGAGCATGGTTTCCATGATCGTGCAGAAGGTGGTCAACATGGCAGAAAAGCTGGAAATTCCGATAAAGGGAGTCATCCAGAATATGTCCTACATCAAGTGCAACACCTGCGGAGACCGCATGAATGTCTTCTCAAACAATACAGCGGAAAGTCAGGCGGAAAAAATGGGTCTGCCTCTTATTGCAGAACTGCCCATCAATCCGGATTTCGCCGAGCATCTTGAAGCCGGTCAGGCGGAAAGATTTGCCGCAACAAATCCTGAATATGACATCATATTTGATGCCTTCAAGGATGACGATGCCGAAATCTATGCAAGAAACAAGGCAGTAAAGAAGAAGATGATCCCTTTTCTTTAATTCTTGAAAAGAGAGAATGAACTGACATAAATGAAAAAGACAGAGACTCAATGCACATTATGATGCGATTGAGTCTCTGTCTTTTATTACGGCCAAACGCCTAGTTCGGTTTTCCCTGAAGGGTCTTTGCACGAGTGCTTCCCAGCGTCTTCATGAATCTGTCCCATGGAATGACCACAAGAATCACAAGCAGAATCACAAGCTCGACTGCAACGAACGAACCGTTATATCCGATGGAATAGAGCCACAGACCGATTCCTTCCTGCTGCCCCACCGGAGCATAGGAGGAGAAGAAGATGACTCCTGAGAGTACATGCATGAACAGCCTCAGCGCCTGACCGATAATACTGCCAAGATATCTGTTCCTGAAGTATCCTGATGCACCGACAAGCATGAAGGGCAGGGGATAATCAAGAAGCGTCTGTAGAGGATGTATGATGTAAGGCCCGAGGAAAAGGTTGACCACACCGAAGAGGAATCCTGTGAGCATTCCGACTTCCGGACCGTAGGCAAAAGCCATGATCACGATGGGCAGTGTTGAAGCAAGGGTCACGCTTCCACCCTGAGGCATACG
>DAMDIS010000200.1:1024-3015 GCA_032100885.1 Proteiniclasticum sp. | reverse complement strand
TTCAGGTGATCCGGGAATGGGCTCCATGAAAAACGGCTTCATCGGCTTCGTTCTCATCGGTCTTGGCGGTTTCATCATGAATATCGGGGCAAGAGGTGCAGCCGGTTCTGGACTGATTCTTGATCCGGAGAAAGCAAGGGAGGACCTTAATCCCTATACTTCTGCAGCCGGTGGAATGATCAATGATGCACTGAAGGAAGTGGATATCCTGAAACCGAAACCGGGGGAGAAAGACCTCATCAAGGTCAGGTGTCAGAGCTGCAGAGAACTGAATGATGAGGATGCCAAGTTCTGCAAAAACTGCGGTAAAGAAATATAGAATTGCTTTAATGAAGGATATTGCCTGAGCAGGCGGTGTCCTTCTTTTATCTGCATGTATCAGCAGAATCCGCTGATATTGGGTGAACATTCGAAGTAAGTGTCCCTATAAACTGATGTTGCGGGATAGGATGGCATGTCCTACCGCAGTCAAGCTGTGGTATAATATTTCTAATGAAATTGAGGAAATTAGTGGTGCATCAATATGAAGATTAAAGACTGGATGAATATGGGTTATGGGATAAAAAGATGGTTTGGTCTTGGAATTGTCGGTCTCAGCGTGATCATTTTCGCGCTGATCGAGCTCATGTTCCAGAGATTCGGCGGTAGAGCCTATAACTATTATTATATCTATCTCATGATACTGGGCGTTTCTGTCCTTTATGTTTCCATTGCGGAGCTTATCAAGAGCTTCATGACTCTGGCGAAGGATGGGCTCATCGACTTTAACATGGACTCAAGAGAAATCGGAAGTCTGATCCACGAGAAGAAACTGCTGGTCCAGGGGCCCAAAGTGGTTATTCTGGGTGGAGGCACTGGACTTTCGACCATCTTAAAAGGGCTCAAGAACTATACCAACAACATCACGGCAGTTGTCACCGTCGCAGATGACGGAGGAGGCTCCGGGGTCTTGAGAGAAGACCTTGGCATTCTGCCTCCAGGTGACATCAGAAACTGCCTGGTTGCACTGGCAAACACCGAGCCCCTCATGGAAGAGCTCATGCAGTACAGATTCAAGGACGGTTCACTGAAAGGTCAGAGCTTCGGGAATCTGTTTCTTGCGGCCATGAACGGTGTATCAGACAATTTTGAGGATGCCGTTCAGAAAATGGCCAATGTTCTAGCCATTACCGGAAAAGTTCTTCCTGTCACGCTGGACAACATCAAGATCAATGCCATTCTGGACAACGGTCAGCTGGTCGTGGGCGAATCCCATATTCCGGATGTGAGCATTTCGGAAGGAGCGAAAATCAGAAAGCTCTATGTCACCCCGGAAAATGCCCAGTGTCTTCCGGATGTGAGAGAAGAGATATTGAATGCCGATGCCATCATACTGGGACCGGGTTCACTTTACACCTCGATCATCCCGAACCTCATCATCAAGGGTGTACCCGAGGCCATAAAGGAAAGCAGAGCGAGCAAAATCTACATCTGCAACGTCATGACCCAGCCCGGAGAGACAGATGGCTTCAAGGTGTCCGATCATATCAGAGCCATCTACGAACATGGAGACATCGGAAAAATCGACTATGTATTTGCCAACACCATGTGTATCCGAAATGAGCATCTCAGAAAAAAGTATCATGACATGAAACAGTTCGAGGTCATTGTGGACGATGAGAAGCTCCAGCATGAGGATTTCGAACTGATTCTCGGGGATTTCATAAAGCCAAGAGAAACCTCGGTCAGGCACGATGCGGATAAGCTTTCCAAAAGACTCATGGAGATCATTCTTAAGGAAACACTTGTGAACGACAAGCGTAGAATCCTTGAGTATGTGGTCTTATCGGGCAAGCTGAAGATCAAGAAAAACTAGAAGGATTGAAGTGCGCAAGCGAAGAATTTACCTTTGCTCGACTGCACTTCTTTTTTTGTTCTGCATACAGATGTCCGTTTCTATGACAGAGGCGTTATGGTATAATAAAATGAGTCAGCTGTACTAAATCTGTCCG
>DAMDIS010000200.1:0-997 GCA_032100885.1 Proteiniclasticum sp. | reverse complement strand
AACGAGAAATACAGATATATCAAGAGAAGAGATCATTTCGATCCTCTCTGCCATCATGAGGTTATCGGGCACCCTTGCATTCGGGTCGTCCAAACTTTCCTTTAAGATCACCACCGAGAATCCTTCCACAGCAAGATTCATATTCAAGCTTTTGAAGGATCATCTCATGATCCATGGAAGACTCCTGGTCAAGAAGTCAGGATCACTCAAAAAGAACAACGTCTATGTCATCGTGATCAGTGAAGATATGGGGCTTAAGGACCTGCTCATCGAGACAGGGATTCTTAAGGACGAGGAAGATACGTTCAATCTGGACTATTCCATCAGCAAGGAACTTATCCGTACCGATGCGCTGAAAAAAGCATACATCAAAGGATCATTCCTTGGTTCAGGGAGCGTATCAAACCCTGAAAGAGCCTATCATCTGGAGTTTGTTGTAAGCTCGATCGAACTTGCAGAAGATCTTAAAGATCTCATCAATTCCTATGGCTTGTCGGCCAAGGGGATCGCAAGAAAAAATGCCTATATCGTCTATCTTAAGGAAGGGGAGCAGATCGTGGATATTCTGTCCATCATCGGAGCGTTCAACAGTCTTTTCGAATTTGAGAACGTCCGCATCGTGAAGGACATGAGAAACAACGTCAACAGGCTGGTCAACTGCGAAACGGCGAATCTTTCAAAAACGGTAAATGCCGCGGTGAGGCAGGTGGAATCCATAAGACTCATCGAAGAGATCGGACTGGGTCGCCTGTCAAAGCCGTTGAGAGACATTGCCGAAATCAGGCTGGAATATCCTGACGAATCTTTGAAGGAGCTTGGCGAGATGCTGAATCCTCCCGTCGGAAAGTCAGGGGTCAACCACAGACTGAGAAAGATAGAGAAAATAGCGGATGAACTGAGAAAGGGGGGACTGTAGTGGCAAAAATCGATCGTATCATGGAGAACATCAAGGAAATGCAGCTGGGGACGAAGCTGTCAGTAAGGACCCTCGCAAAGG
>DAMDIS010000199.1:0-3018 GCA_032100885.1 Proteiniclasticum sp. | reverse complement strand
ATCAATAAAGGAGAATATAAAAAGCTGTTCTTCAAAGACAACAGATTAGTTGCCGGAATTCTTCTCGGTGACACAAAGCGTTCAACCCGAATCGTAAAAGGTATCGAGCAGGGCTACAGTGAAGAAGAAGCGCTTAAAGCCGACATACTTTAAGGCAGGCTTTGAAATAACAGCAATGGTATTGACGCCCATCTTATTGGAAATTGTGACGAGACGCTTTAACCATCAGCCTTAAAATTTTATAATATATCCGCTGAATTTATAGATTCAGCACCATAAAGAACACCGCCAGTAGAGTCCTTCTGGTGGTGTTCTTTTTTCATGATCTGCTTGTAAGTAGCACTTGAATGTAGAGATGAACCTGTTAGGAGATTTGCGATCACATAACCTGTCACCTTTGTACTTAATAAAATTCCACATCCTTTATGTAACTTGAATCATGTGGTGAATTCATTATTTTTCCGTGTCATCTGATGCATAATTTCCTAAGCAGATCTTGTTTTCCATAATATCTTCCCGATTCCGTTGACAGATTCCAAACCGTTTAATGGATCAGTAATCAATTTCTTAAAATCATGCATATTTATGCATGATAAAGTATGCATATAAACAGCTAATTACGATTATAATTATTTTCAGTCCTTCTTATTGAAGAGGAATTCCTTCTAAAAACCTCTATTCATGAGCTATTATTTGATGTAAACGAATTAACTTCAGATAACCCTCTCAGAATATGAATTAATTTTGAATTTAGCTATTGCATAATTATGTAGTATCTTGTATTATTATGAAATATTAACCGATTGGGAGGATATACAAATGAAAAAAACAGGATTAAAGAAAGCACTCATACTGACACTTGCACTTACCTCACTTCTATCCTTTGCCGCCTGCGCATCCAAAGAGCCCGCAGCTGAGGTAACTCCAGATACCTCAGCATCTGCTCCGGAAACTGTGCCTGAGGTAAAGGAGCAGACACCACTTGAGAAGATCAAGGAAAAAGGTACGCTGGTTCTTGGTACCAGTGCCGATTACCCGCCTTATGAATTCCATGCATCAATCAATGGAAAAGATGAGATTGTGGGTTTCGACATTGAGATCGGAAAAGAAATTGCAAAAGATCTGGGCGTAGAGCTTGTGATCAAGGACATGAAATTTGACGGACTCCTTGCAGCGCTTGACCAGGGAAACATCGACATCGTCATTGCAGGAATGTCCCCTACACCTGAGAGAGCGGAGAACGTGGACTTCTCACAGATCTACTACCAGTCCCTCCAGACAGTGGTCGTATGTGCTTATTTCTGCTGACAGCCTTAAGGGCAAGAAGATCGGCGTACAGAAGGGTGCCATCCAGGAAACCATCGCAAGCGAACAGTTTCCTGGTGCCTCACCTGTAGCCCTAGGTAAGATTACCGATCTTATTCTATCTCTTAACAGCGGAAGAATCGACTCCGCCATCATTGAGTATCCCGTAGCCAAGAGCGGTGTTGCCGCAAACCCCGGACTCTTCATCACCGAGATCCCTATAGAGATGGAAGACAACGGAACAGCCATTGCCCTGAAGAAAGGCAGCGGAGACTACCTTGAAGCGGTAAACAAGACCTTAACAAGACTTCTTGATGAGAAGCTTGTGGATAAATTCGTAGCCGATGCTACCCTTCTTGCAGAAGAGCAGCAGGAAAACTAAACCTTGTCAGGGAAGTCAGGCTAACCCCTGACTTTTCCCTTTGACTCATTTTTGTGCCTACTAGGAGGTATTTCATGGACTTCAGCTTCTTACCCAAATATCAGGACTTCTTCCTTAACGGAATGAAATATACGCTGATTCTGGCTTTTTTCACCGTGATCCTGGGATCGGTCTTCGGCCTGATCCTGGCATTTCTGAGACTGAGCAATAGCAGATTTCTAAAATTCCTGGGCTCTGTCTATGTGGAATTCATAAGAGGTACACAGCGCGGCATACATCTCCGAGATTGTAAGGGCTGGAATCCAGTCCGTGGACAAGGGTCAGCTGGAAGCTGCCCGTTCCATCGGCATGAAGAAGAGCATGGCCATGAGATACATCATCATTCCTCAGGCGGTGAAGACCATTCTGCCTGCTCTTGGGAACGAGTTCATCACCATCATCAAGGAATCCTCCATCGTATCCATCATCGGAATCCATGATCTCATGTATAATGCCGACACGGTGAGAGGAAATACCTTCAAGGTGTTTGAGCCGCTCATGATTGCCGCCCTTCTCTACTTCATCATGACCTTCGGACTCTCGAAGATACTTGGACTATTTGAAAGGAGGATGCAGACCAGTGATTAATGTCAGTGAATTAAAGAAAAGCTTCGGAAAACTCGAAGTGCTCAAAGGTGTGGATCTCACCATCAAAAAAGGAGAAGTTGTGGTCATCATCGGACCCAGTGGCTCCGGAAAGAGCACATTCCTGAGATGCCTCAATCTTCTTGAAAAGCCAACAGGGGGAAACATCACCTTTGAGGGAATCTCTCTCATGGACAAGAAAGTGGACATCGATCTCATCCGCCAGAAAATGGGTATGGTCGGTCCTCGAGAACATCACCATCGGACCAAGAAAACTTAAGGGTCTCTCCCAGGGAGAGGCAAAGATCGTTGCAGACACACTCCTTAAACGCATCGGACTTGAGGACAAAATCTCAAGCTATCCATCAAAGCTCTCAGGCGGTCAGAAGCAGAGAATCGCCATCGCGCGTGCCCTTGCCATGTCACCTGATGTCATGCTCTTTGATGAGCCCACATCTGCACTTGATCCTGAGATGGTAGGTGAGGTTCTTGATGTCATGAAGAAGCTTGCAGAAGATGGCATGACCATGGTTGTGGTCACCCATGAGATGGGCTTTGCCAGAGAAATCGCAGATCGCGTACTGTTTATGGATGACGGTCTCATCGTGGAGGAAGATACACCAGATGAGATCTTTAATCATCCGAAACATCCGAGGACCAAGGACTTCCTGTCTAAAGTGTTATAGAATGGAAGTAACAGAGATTAA
>DAMDIS010000198.1:644-3037 GCA_032100885.1 Proteiniclasticum sp. | reverse complement strand
AGTAGGTCGTCGCCAGTTACAGAAGCTCCAAGCGTAATGCCTGGAGCTTTTTTTGTGTGCAAAAATAACAGGATAAAGTTCAGCTATATAATAGAAGAGAAAATACCGAAGATGCCAGGTAAAAACAAACAGTATAATTTACTGATATGTCTATGTATAATAATAATAGTGTATGATAAAGAGAACTGATTACCGTTGATGCCAGGAGGTGAGGAAAATGAAATTTAGATCTTATGAATCAAAGGACTGCGAAGAAATAATAAAGCTGTTTCAGGAAACTGTACATACTGTCAATGCGAGAGATTATGGGAAGGATCAGCTGGATGTCTGGGCAACAGGTCGTGAGGATCTTGTGAAATGGGACAATTCTTTCAAAGACCATGTGACGATTGTTGCTGAGGAGAATGGAAGCATTGTTGGGTTTGGTGATATGGATAGAGAAGGATATCTTGATCATCTCTATGTTCACAAAGATCACCAGAGAAAAGGAGTGGCTGCAAAGATCGTTGGAGCACTTGAAAATGAAGCTGAATTTCATGATATTCCAGCCTTCACCACATTTTCTTCAATAACAGCCAAACCTTTTTTTGAGAAGATGGGATATAGAGTAATGTATAAGAATACAGTCATCAGAGAAGGTGTTGAACTGATCAACTATTTTATGAAAAAAGAAAAGAAAAATCGATAAAGGGTTTAATAGAAGAATCACTAGTAGTCCTACAGGAGGATGAGATAATGAAGAAGATCATTACAGTGCAGCACACTCAGTCTATTCACCATACAAATGGAATGGTAGGTTCGTGGACGGACTGGGATATAACAGAGAATGGGATAAGACAGGCTGAAAATATCGGTGCTAAACTTGCGAAAGAACTAGCGGGCGAAATCGTGAAGATCTATTCTTCAGATCTTTTGAGAGCGAAGCATACTGCAGATATTATTGCGCAGCACTTCGGTTCTGAAGTGACTATCAGGGAGAATTTGCGAGAGAGAAACTTAGGAATTGCAGTGGGGAAATCCGTCCAGTGGTTAAGAGAAAATATGGAGTGTAAAGAACAGACTGTAGACGACAGGATGTTTTCGGATGCAGAATCCCGAAGGGATGTCTGGAACAGGCTTGAAGGTTTCTTTGATGAGATAACAGGTGATGAAAAGGATGCTACATTGATCATTGTCTCACACGGAGATTCATTGAGTATCTTTAACGCAATGTTTCTGAGTTTGGATGTCGAGACACTGAACCGAGGAGAGCTTTTCGGAATGGCAGGCGGTGTTTCCATTATGCAGATCACAGATGAAGGGAAACACATCATCAGAAGAATGAGTGATATGTCCTATGTTCACTCATAGGATGAAGAATTATAAAATAAGGTCAATAAGCCGGCAGATGATTTATTGAAGTGAGGTGAATGGTACATTGTTCAAGATAGATTATGCAGAACTTTCTGATGCAGAAATACTTGGCGAAATTCATGCGGCATCCTGGAAAGAAGCATACAAGGAAATTATACCTCATGAAGTTCTGAGGAAGTTCACTGCTGAGAAGAGAGAAGAATATTTTTACAAAGCAATAATCGAGAAACGGGGTCAAAATGCAGTTATATACAAAGACGATACTCCAGCTGGTCTCATCTGTATTGGAAAATGCCGTGATGAAGACAGATATGACACCTATGGTGAAATATGGGGCATCTATCTGAAGCCTGAGTTCTGGAACATGGGTATAGGGTATGAACTGATGACCTGGGGAATAGAAGAACTTAAGAAACAGGGATACAGCAAGGTAACCCTTTGGGTGCTGAAAGATAATCATGGAGCAAGACGCTTCTATGAAAAGTATGGTTTTTTCCCTGATGGAACCGAAAAAGAGATTCATGTCGGTAAGGTGTTAAAAGAACTGAGATATGAAATGTCGATTCCCTGTGCACCGGAATAGGATTAGGGGAATAAAGTAAATGTGAAATCCACCATGTATAACCATGGTGGATTAATTTTCTGGTTGCTATTTTGATTTGTAAGTCAGAACTGGAGTTACGCCAGCTTCGACATCAATACCAACATGAGGCTCAAAACTCTTAAGCGCATCCAGGTCGGTAAAGATAACTGGTGTAATTAATGAGAATCCCTTAGATTTTATCAAGTCTCTGTCGATTCTTACAATAGGTTCACCCTTCTTGACTCGATCACCCTGTTCCTTAAGAGCGGTGAAACCTTCACCATTAAGAGATACAGTATCCAGACCTATGTGTACCAGAACCTGAACGCCTTTATCAAGTGTCATGCCGTATGCATGCTTTGTACCAAACAGCATGGTCAGTTCACCATCAGCCGGTGCGACAAAAGTGTCACCGGTAGGATCGATTGCCAGACCGTCTCCAGCCATTTTCTCTGCA
>DAMDIS010000198.1:0-634 GCA_032100885.1 Proteiniclasticum sp. | reverse complement strand
CTGCAAAGACTGCATCTGGTACATCTTTGATATCTATGGTTTTTCCTGATACAGGTGCTACAAGGGATTGTTCTTTCTTAAACTTTCCAAACATTATATTCACTCCTTCAATATTAAACGCTTTCTCCCATCATATCCTTATGGATTCGATGAACAGCGAAATACCTGTTTATCCCATTCTACATTTATTCGATTGATATTGCAATTGCCTGGGCCTTTCTCCAGATGAACATCCTGTAAAGAAATGTGGACATCAGTATTCAGGATATTTAAGGGGCACTTTGAGGACAACAATGAAGATCAGAGAGATTATACTTAATGAACCAGACACGAACATTGACAGAAAGTAACAATCCATAATGCGGTTAATGGTCATTTTCAGGCAATAAAATCAGCATTCAGATAAGAATAATCCATAAACAACACCGTGTGTATCATTATGAGGGTTATCAAGCAAATCAATGAAAATAATAGGAATAAGGAGTTATTCTCTATAGAATGAATTGTGTATAAACACCGACAATTCCTGGCGTGATATTATAGACAAGTCGCTTGAGACAAGTGATGAGAAAGAAAACAAGTTCTTTGAAAATTAAACAGAATATAGGTAAAAAACAAAGTGAACTTCTGAGCA
>DAMDIS010000197.1:0-3076 GCA_032100885.1 Proteiniclasticum sp. | reverse complement strand
ATATGGAGAGAATCCTGGAGAGAGATGATCCTTGCCGCGCTGCCTTTTATGCTGCTTTATTTTTTCGTGACGATCATTCTCACTACCTCTATAAGACATCGGCAGGCGGGCCTTGAAAAGAACAGGAACAGGAGAAACATACTCTTTTACCTTGGACTCACCTCTGTCCTTTCGCTTGCCGCAAGTATTGAAGAGTTCAGAAATGTTTTTCTGATGGGTTTCAGGTCTTTCTCGGGAATATTTTCGGACATTTTCTTCAAAGCCCTGTATCTCATTGCCACAGTTGTCTTCTTATTCTACGAGAAAGTGATCAACTTCATCAGAAATCTCCCCAAGAACCAGAACCCGGAAAATGCCGTCCCACCGGAAGGCATTGGAGAATCATTTGAGGAGGCTGTCGCAGAAATAGAGAGCTCACCGCTTATGGAAAATCTCTTTTCCATTTTGCTGATCCTCATCATCATCTATGTTCTGGTGAAATACATCAGAGGGAGAAGAGGGAAAAGAAATGAAGAGGTTCGTGAGTTTATCATGAATGAAAAAGATACCGGCAGAATAAAAAGAAGAGAAAGGTTTCCATCGGAACATCGGGAACAGATTCGCTACTACTATCGGATCTATCTTCAGAAACTGTCAAAGAAGGTTAAGCTGGAAAAATATGATACCTCTCTCACCGTTCGCGACAAAGGAGAAAGACTCCATGAACACAATGAGGAGATCCGTAAAATCTATGCTGAGCACAGATATACAGACAGAAGTGCTGATGAGAGCGTGGTCAGAAAGCTGAAAGAGTATGTTGAAAAGTCGTAGACCCGGCTGATTAAGCAGTGCTGTATGTGTCAGTGCTGCACGGAAATATTTTTTTTTGGAGGAATTCCATGGAAAATCTGATGATTGAGTATCTGAATAAAGAAGACAAAGTGCACTGCAGGACGCTTCAAAAGCTTCTTGCTTCTGCGTTTCCACAGGCTTACAGTGAAGATGCAGAGGAAGAGGTAAAAAGGTTCCTGGAAGAGGACAGAGTCGCATTAAAAGCGGTCATTAACGGAGAGCTTGCCGGGTTTGTCGGCGCAATACCTCAATATGGCCATACTGGGTGGGAGCTTCATCCGCTTGTTGTGGATGAAAAGCATAGAGGCCTTGGCGTAGGTGAAAAACTCGTTCAGGCGCTTGAAAAAGAAATCTATCTCCGTGGTGGAATCACCATCTATCTGGGAACGGACGATGAGCATTCACAGACAAGTCTCAGCGATACCGATCTTTTTGAAGAAACCTTCAGAAAAATTGAAGAAATACAGAATTTTGATCGCCATCCTTTCGAATTTTATGAGAAGATGGGGTATAAGATCATCGGAGTCATTCCCGATGCCAACGGCTTCGGGAAACCTGACATATTCATGGCAAAACGAATACGAGACAGTGAAGGAAAATAACAGTAAATCGATGAGGAGTGACAGTAATGACAGACAGATTCATGGAGGGGATCCTCTCCTATATGAGAGATCTTTCGAATCCTTTTGGAAAAAAGGTGAAATTTTCATTCCTTGAAACAGAGGGGAACAGAAAAGCGCTTGGTACCTACGGCATCATAAAAGGCACCGTGAACTACATCGGAGCGGCCGTCAAAGAGGAACCTTTGGCACTGGAAGCGGTGGGATATGAAATGGAAAAACTGATCCTCTACTGCGCAGACAAAAATATCGGTACCTGCTGGCTTGGAGGAACCTTTAAGCGTGAAGATTTCAGGCAGGCGATGGAGGTTGAAGCAGGATATCTGTTCCCTGTGATTACTCCCGTTGGCTACCCTAAGGAAAGCAAAAGTCTTGCAGATAATCTTGTCCGTTTCATTGCCAAAGGAGATATGAGAAAGAGCTGGAGCGATCTTTTTTTCATGAACACATTCAATGAACCGGTGGACGGAAAAAATGCGAATAAATACGAAAGAATCCTTGAGATGGTCAGACTTGCTCCGTCAGCTTCAAACAAGCAGCCCTGGAGAGTTCTTCTTAAAGAAGGTATCTGGCACTTCTTTGAGGCGAAGACACCAGGATACAGCGATGCATTTTCCTATGATATCCAGAAAATCGATTTAGGCATTGCGGCCTGTCATTTTGAGATGGCTGCAGGAGAGAAAGGGATATCGGGGAAAATAGCTGTTCTTGATCAGCCTGCTGTCGAGTGTCCGGAAAATATCCATTACGCTTTCAGCTGGGTGGAATTCTAAGAAAAGTTCCACACTATCCATAATGTGTAAATATTATTCTGATATCATTACAGTAGATATGGGAGAGTGATTTCGCTCTCCAGCTGTACTTTTCGTGAAATGGGGAGGTTGCTATGGAATTGAAGAAGCTGCTCTACAGAATAAAAAGAAGTATCTGGATCTATCCAGTGGTATATACGATCTTTGCAGTGATTATGGCTGTTGCGGTAATCATTATCGATGCCAGAATATTCTTTAATCTTTCCCCCTATATCCCGGACCTTTTCACAACGAGTACGGATCTTGCAAAGACTGTTCTCACCATCATCGCCAGTGCGTTCATCACCATCATGACTTTTACCTTTTCGATGACCATGCTGGTTCTCACCATGTATTCTTCTCAGTTCTCACCAAGAGTTGTGGAAAATTTCCTGACCCAGAAGAGTACCATGAAGACATTCGGTATATTTGTGAGCGGGTTTATGTATTCCATCATATCTCTGCTCTTTATCCGCGATGTACTGTCAGACTACAGGATTCTTGCCGGAACATTCGGGGTGTTCTACATCGTCGTGGGGCTCATCAACTTTATCCTCTATATCAACAATGTGGGAAAGTACATCCAGGCGAGTAACATCATCGACAGACTGTATGATAAGGCAAGAAGCGACATTGCAGGGTACAGAAAAGAGGTGGAAGCCTATGAGACGTATGATCGTGAGGCCATAGACAATATTGAGGTGAAAATCAGGATCAAGAGTCCTTCCAGTGGCTATATTCAGGAAGTCGACTACAACAGGCTCTTTGAGATTGCAAAGGAAAAGAAGATTCTGCTTATCTTTGACAAGCTTCCAGGACAGTTTGTGACAGATG
>DAMDIS010000196.1:0-3162 GCA_032100885.1 Proteiniclasticum sp. | reverse complement strand
ATCTTCTTCCTGACCGACCTTCTGTACAACTCTTGCCGCCATCGGCACTGCAGATACACCTGCTGCACCGATCATCGGATTGATCTGACCCTTTGTGACCTTGCACATCAGCTTGCCGAACAGGACTCCAGCAGCAGTTCCTATGGAGAATGCCACAAGGCCAAGTGCGATGATTCCGAGTGTCTTGGGATTAAGGAGCGTATCGGCATCAGCCTTTGCGCCTACAGTCAGTCCGATGAGGATGGTAACGGTATACATGATGGCATTTTTCGCCACTTCAACCAGATTAGGTACGATGGCCACTTCCTTGATCAGATTACCGAACATGAGCATACCGATCAGTGGGGAAGCACTAGGAACAAGGAGAATGACCACTATTGTAACCACGATAGGAAACAGGATTCTTTCCAGTTTGCTTACAGGACGAAGCTGTTTCATCTTGATCTGTCTTTCTTCCTTTGTTGTGAGAAGTCTGATGATCGGTGGCTGTATGACAGGCACAAGAGCCATATAGGAATATGCCGCAAGTGCGATTGGTCCAAGAAGATGGTCTGCAAGCTGGCTAGTGAGATAGATGGCTGTTGGGCCGTCCGCTCCTCCGATGATTCCGATGGAAGCCGCTTCAAGAGCTGTGTAGCCGAGAAGGATGGCACCGAGGAAGGCAAAGAAGATACCAAGCTGTGCAGCTGCTCCAAGGAGCAGGCTCTTGGGGTTTGCAATCAGCGGACTGAAGTCCGTAGATGCACCTACGCCAAGAAAGATCAGTGACGGATAGATTCCGGTCTCTATTCCCATATAAAGGAGCTTTAAAAGTCCGCCTTCCTGCATCAGCCCGTTGCCGGGCAGATTGACAAGAAGCATACCAAAAGCTATCGGAACGAGCAGATAAGGTTCATACTTCTTATATATTGCAAGATAAAGAAAAAATAACGATATGGCAATCATGATGAGTGCTCTGCCATCCAGCTGCATTAGGCCGCTGCTGGCAAAAAACTCTTTTAGTATTTCTAACATCGTGTCACCTACTTCGTGCTGATGGTCATTAGAAGAGTACCACTGTCTACAACCTGTCCTTCCTTGATCAGGACACTTGTCACGGTTCCGTCAAAAGGAGACACGATTTCATTTTCAAGCTTCATGGCTTCAAGGATGGCAAGGATCTGACCCTTCTTGACCTGAGTTCCTGCCGGAGCTGTTACGGACAGAATGGTTCCCTGGATCGGTGCTTCAATTTTCTCGTCGCTTCCTGCAGATACTGCTGGAGCTGCCTTTTGAACAGGTGCCGCTGCTGTTTCGTTTGCACCAGCTTCTTCCACTTCCACCATATATACTTTTCCGTTGACTGTAATCTTATATGTTTTCATCTTGTTAAACTCCTTACCCTATTCTCTTTACAGATTTTATTTTGACATTTCCCTGATATTCTTCCTTGGCCAGTGCTGATGCAGTAAGCATGGCAACCAGTCTTTCCTCTTCATCATTGTCCTGCCCGAAAGCGGGTACTGAAGATGGAAGATTTTGTGCGACCTTGTTTTTGCCGTTCAGATCCTGTGGCAGAAATCTGAATGCATAGATGATGAACTGAAGAAGAACGAGAATGATAAATACCACCAGCATGGCGAAGATGGACATGGTTATCCCATCAGCAAACTGAAAATTATTGATATCCATACTATCTTACCTGCCTTTCTATAATCATTTCGAATTCGATGACTTCATTGGAAGCTGCCTTCTTTGATGCTTCAGGAGCGGTCTTTTTATCTTGAACCTCAGTTTTGGGCTTTAAAATCGCCTGCTGAGGATTCATGATGTAAGACAGAACTTCTTCATCCTTGGCCGGACGTCCGAGCTTTTCTTCCATTTCTTTTTTTGCTTCATCGAAAACTGGAGAAAGAGAAGAAATTTCTCTTGGTGCTTCAATCTTTTCGTCACCGAGAATCATCTTTACGATTTCGTCATCGATGGGAGCAGGAGATTTTCCGTAGCCGCCTCTCAAGTAGGTTTTGATTTCATTCGGGATCATTTTATATCTCTGACCGCTGATGACGTTCATAACCGCCTGGGTCCCGACCATCTGTGAAAGAGGGGTGACCAGTGGTGGGTAGCCCATGTCTTTTCTGACTTTAGGAATTTCTTTCAGAACTTCGGTGAATCTGTGGAACATCTTCTGATCCTGAAGCTGACTCATGAGGTTAGAAAGCATTCCGCCTGGCACTTCATACTTAAGGATCTTGGGGTTGATGACGAGCGCTCTTGCTTTGTACTGATTGCTGTCGATGTATTTCTGCGCGATCTTGTCGGCAAGCTCATAGGCTTCATCCAGAGCATCTGCATCATATTCCACTTCTCTGCCGATGTTCTTGGCAGTTTCAAAAATGGTTTCTGCAGCAATATGGCTGGTTCCGCCTGAAAATGGTGAGATGACGGTATCAACGATATCCGCACCCGCTTCCATGGCTCTCAGCATCACAAGGTGAGTGAGACCTGCTGTTGTATGGCTGTGCACGTTGATTGGAAGATCCGTTACGACCTTCAGTGCCTTGACTAGGCTGTAGGCGGCATCAGGAACGAGGATTCCAGCCATGTCCTTGATGCAGATGGAGTCTGCGCCCATATCGGCCATTTTCTTGACAAGATTTACGAAATATTCTTCCGTATGCACCGGACTTACAGTGTAGCTGATTGCACACTGGCAGTGTCCGCCGTGCTTCTTGATGAACTTTACCGAGTTCTCGATGTTGTTCATGTCGTTCAGCGCATCGAAGACTCTGATGATGTCGATGCCGTTTTCGATGGCAAGCTTGATGAATCTTTCAAGGGTGTCATTGTCGTAGTGTCTGTATCCTACGAGGTTCTGTCCTCTAAGGAGCATGGACAGCTTTGTGTTCTTGGCCGCCTTTCTGATTTCTCTTAAGATTTCCCATGGACTTTCATTAAGGAATCTCAGTGCTGAATCGAAGGTTGCGCCTCCCCATACTTCCAGGGCGTTGTATCCGACTTTATCCAGAGCTGTAACAAGTTGTAAGATGTCTTCCTTTTCCATTCTGGTGGCAAGGAGACTCTGATTGCCGTCTCTGACCGTCAAGTCGTTGAGTAAGACTTTTGTCATTGTATTTTCCTCCTGCTTGATTTCATTTTAAAAGGGCTTGTTAATACATGCCC
>DAMDIS010000195.1:2573-3200 GCA_032100885.1 Proteiniclasticum sp. | reverse complement strand
TAGGTTTCCTGCATCAGATCCTTTGCCTGCTCATGATCCCTTGTGAGGGACACTGTAAAGGCATAGAGCGTTCTTTCCGTCTTCTGATACAGTTCATCCAGTGCACTGGAGTCACCTTTTCCGATTCTTTCGAAAATGTGCTCGTCAATCTCCATAGAATGATCTCTGTCTTTAATTGGCTCGTTGTCACTCATGACGAAAGTAAAAAGCATCATCTCTCCAGTCCTCCTATCTATATAACGTTCGAGCTTGTATTTTTATTGCAGACTTCTCTAAACTTCCCTATTTGTTAACAATTTAAAGCGGAGAAAGTCCTCATGACCTCCCCCGCAGTGATATCGATATTACCGTTATCTGGATTGTATCACAAATTCAAAAATCGTTTGTTAATTTTATAAAGCTTTTCGCTTTAGTTTTTAGAGCTTTTTTTGCCTTACTCCCACTCCGCTTAGTATGTTATGATTAGGCATACAGCTAAATGAATGAGAAATATGAGGTAGAAAATGATACAGTTTGAAAGAAATCCGGAGCTTAATGAAACCATGAAAAATCTGATGAAGTCCATGCGGGACATGAGCAGCTATCTGTCCGATGTTCTGGATTATCTGGAAACGTATATGACCCCTG
>DAMDIS010000195.1:0-2563 GCA_032100885.1 Proteiniclasticum sp. | reverse complement strand
TCTTTACTGAAGAAATATGATATCCCAGAAGATACTCTTCAGAAGGATATCCAAAGTTTAAAGGAGAACCCCTATTTTAAAGATATCCATCTCGAGAAAGTTCAAACAGATACGGTACGCTATCAGAGAACGTTAATTCCCAGAAGGACTCTCATGAATATGGATTTCCATGTTTCACTGGGGAAGTATCTTTTTCATTACCATCCAATCGGTTACTTCAACGAAGATCTGGAGCTTCCTGTGCTCATGGAAGGAAAAAACGTCTGGATGTCTCCCGCAGTCAGTGAAATCGAAAGCATGCGAACAGGTATAGAGAAAGGACATGGAAAATGCGTGACCTTCGGGCTCGGTCTAGGACTCATCATCTACCTCTGGCTTCTAAAAGAAGAGGTGGAAAGTGTCACTGTGGTGGAAGTAAATAAAGATGTCATCGATCTTTTTGAAAAGCATATTCTGCCTCAGTTTAAAACGGAGAAAAAAGTAACCATCATCCATGCCAGTGCCTATGAAAAATGGAACGAGGAATTCCTGAGCATGTTCGACTATGTCTATGCCGATTTCTGGGAGTCCAATGAAGACGGTCTGGAATGTTACACAAAACTCATGGAGAAGAAGATAGATCTGCCTCAGATTGATTACTGGATCGAAGACTCCATACTCTCAGACATCAAATATATGGTCACTTCGTACCTCAATACCCTTTATAGAGGCGAGAGCGTAATGATTTTCATGTCATCCATTGATGCAGAAATGAAAAAATATGCCATCAAGATCAACAAATACTTCAAGCGAAGATCAGATACCATAAGAACAGAGCATGAGCTCCTTGAACTTATCCATTCCAGAAAAGTTCTAAGAGAGATTCTGTCGATTTAGAAAGACCATTATAATAAGCAGCAGAAGGTTTTAGCCTTTCTGCTGCTTATTTCATGATCTTATTTAATATCCTCTACCTCGATGAAGTAACTTCGTTTTTCAGGATTATATCCGTCATAGTAGAATAGGAGAAGTTTTTCACTGTCTGTGTGAGTTACAAAGTGCATAACTCTCTGTAATCCCCTGCCCTCCACCTCACGGGGATAACCTTCGTATTTCAAAAAAACCTGATAACCGGTATTCCCTTTTTCATCCACGACAACCATATCGAAATAATTCCCCATCTTCTCAAGGGAATAGTTTGAATGAGTCAGCGTAACTTCATAGACTGCTCCAGATTCATATCCAAGTTTCTCAGCCATACCTTCAAGCTTCTTTACCGAATCGATGGTGACTGTATAATCATTCTTCGCTTTTGCAAGAAGGAGCGGTTCACCGAGTTTGTAGGCATCATCCCGTACAGGTATCGTGCCATCAAAATCAGGAGCTGTGTGTTCACCGATTTTAATGTTGAATTCTGTTGATTCATTGAGGTAATCACCAAATGCTATTTCAATACTGTCTTCCCTGTTTTCCTTTCTGTAAACATATCTCTGAAGAGATTTTGTCCCCACTGGCGTATACTTGACGGTTTGTCCAAAATATGGTGATTTCGAATCGGGAACCATATAACTACCGTCTCTTATACCGAAATCATAACCGTTGGTCTGTCTCGATTCAAGCTTGTACATGGGATGATCTCTGTCCATGGATATATTCTCGAACATAAGCTCAATGAGTATGACCTGATCGTCCTTGTCATACTGATGCTCTTCAGGATCAAGTTCGGTGACACCAACCAGTGTGACCGCATAATCTTCTCTTACCTGCACACGATCTCCTACACCATATACAGTTTTTTCTTCTACTTCCTCTTTCTCTTTAAGAATGATTGTAGGTTTATTCGAATCCGTTTCTACGTCAGGTTGAGCAGCACTTTCTGTTTTATTGCATCCGGCAAAAAACATCATTGCCGATATTGTGATCATAACAGCTAATCTTTTCATTTTAGTCCTCCAGATTTGCGTGATTGTTTGTATTTTTATAATATCATAATTCGCATGATAATCTCAAATCAGATACTCAAACAATTTATTATTTATTTTATTTAAATATATTAAAAGTATAATATTAAGCTCTCTGCATGATATCATTAAGAGCAGGCACCTGATATAAATCAGATGCCTGCTCTACCGTTCCTTGTTTATTCTTCAGGATAGTCTGATTCCTCGATGATCTCTTCTGTTTCCGCATCGATATACTTAAGGTTCAGCCTAAAATCTTCACCCTGAATCGTGTGATAGAAACCAACAGAAAAGAATATGGCAAGTCCGGAAAAATCAGCTGAATTCTCATAGCTTTCTCGGTCAACAAAGACTTCAACTTTTCTGTAGTCTTTGGAAGATTTGATGTCCAAGATATAGGGTGTATCTTCCCCCTCAATCAGCTCGTTGAAGGAAGTGATCATATTTTCTTCCATATCCTCGATGAGTTCTTTATGTTTTGTCCTGGACATCTTCAGCCATAGTGAACCGTCATCCATGACCTTTGCATCGCTGATACCGGGATTTTCTTTGAGATAGGTTTCCCTGTCGAATCCAGAAAGATCACCAGCAAACTCTGCTGGTAGGGTCAGCTCCACACTCGT
>DAMDIS010000194.1:0-3248 GCA_032100885.1 Proteiniclasticum sp. | reverse complement strand
ATACAAAAGCACCCTGCTTGAAGATACGGCCAGCACCGAAAACGTCATAAAGAAGATTCATGAAAAAGGTGACGGCGAATCCGTCTATAACAGCTTCTGCACCTACGACCTCACGAGTCCACTCAAACTGGACTGGGTATCTCCTCTGACAGGTTTCAGTAAGAAATCCGAAGAGGAAGACTGCAGAAACTGTATCGAAACCATAGACGAAGCACAGAAGAAGCTGCTTCAAGTGACACTTGAAAGAGGAATGAGCTTAACTGAACTCTTAAAAGAGAAGGAACTGAGAAACGAGCTGATTCTGAAATTCAGAAAAAACTCTACCCTGTCCCTGAAGGAACTGGGCAGCTTATTTGGTGGACTTTCTGAATCCAGCATCTGCAAGATTTTAAACACAGCTTGTGAGAAGTAAGGCATGGAAACATGCACTTAATCCGATAATCAATTCAAGTACTGTCCCCTGGACAGTAAATAGCGGCGGGAGGTTATAATATGGCATTTTCCTTTCAGGTAGACCTGAAAAGCGATTTTATGAAAAAAGACAAAAACAGTCTGGATATGGAAAAAATCTACGATCTTCTCATTGTAGGCGGAGGGCCTGCAGGGTTAAACGCTGCGCTCTATGCCAGAAGAAAAGGTCTGGAAGTCGGGATCATCACCAAAAGAAAAGGTGGACTGCTTCTTGACACATCCATTGTAGAGAACTATCTGGGCATCAAAGAAATGAGCGGCGAAGCCATTGCAGAAGAATTCCTTGAGCATGTCAATACCCTTGAAGTGCCCATAAAGGATGACAGCGAAGTCATCATGCACACAAAAGACGGAGAGCTTCATCTTCTGACGCTTTATTCAGGAGAAATCTTCAAAGCGAAGACCATCATGGTCGCCACAGGATCTGATCCTCGGCATCTTGATGTCCCGGGTGAAGATACCTTTGCAGGAAAAGGCGTAGCCTACTGTGCCATATGTGATGCCCCGCTGTTCAAAAACAAGGACGTGCTCATCGCAGGTGGAGGAAACTCCGCTGTTGAAGCGGCGCTGGATGTTGCAAAAGTTGCAAATTCCGTGACCCTAGTACACAGAAGTCAGCTGAGAGCCGACAGCATCCTTGTGGAAAAACTTTATGCGGATCCCAGAATCACAGTTCATCTGGAAACCCAGATTCTGGAGATCTTCGGCGAAACAGCCATGAAAGGAATCCGGGTACTGGATAAGGTAAACAACAAGGAGTATGAACTCTTTGCTGATGGCCTGTTCATTGAAATCGGCCATGTACCAAACCTCGGACCCTTTAAGGATATACTACAGCTCAATGATTTCAATGAAATCATTGTAGACGGGAAAAACCATACCAGCATTGAAGGCGTCTTTGCTGCCGGCGATGTGACCACTCTCCCTTTCAAGCAGATCATCATTGCAGCCAGTGATGGTGCAAAAGCCGCACTTGCTGTCAGCGAATATCTGAATGCCAGGAAAACAACTGAAACATCAGTACAGAATACAACTGAAAACGAGCAACTGCCACAATTTAATTTTACGGAGGTAATAAAATAATGAAAATGTTCAATGAAGAAATCCAGGGTCAGCTTAGAGAAGTATTTGAAGAACTTAAGGGTGATGTGACCATCGCACTGTTCACAAAAGAAGGCGAATGCATTACTTGCGAAGAGACAAAAGCCTATATGCAGGAAGTGGAAGAGCTGAGCGACAAGCTCCATCTAGTGGAATACGACATGGAGAAGAACAGCGATCTTGCAGAAAAGTACAATGTTAAGATGGTACCATCCATCGTACTTCTTGACAGCAATAAGGAATATCATGGTGTGAAGTTCAACGGTATTCCAGCAGGACACGAAATCAACTCCTTCATCCCTGCACTTCTTGAAGTTTCCGGTCACGTAAGTGAGATGCCTAAGGAACTGGAAGAAAGAATCATGAAGATCGACAAGCCGATGAACATCAAGGTGTTTGTCACACTCAGCTGTCCTCACTGCCCAGGAGCAGTGCAGAAAGCCCATAAGCTTGCCCTGATGAACCCTATGATCGATGCTGAGATGATTGAAGCGGAGACCTTCGGAGAACTTTCCATGAAGCATAATGTTTCAGGTGTGCCTAAGATTGTCATCAATGATCAGTATGACCTTCTTGGTAACCAGCCTATACAGGAATTCCTGAATACCATGGAAAAAATTTCCTAAGCCTTAAGAACTGACTTTCCCCTAAATAGATAAGATGCAAGAAAGGATGACGATTCCGCCATCCTTTTCTTCATCCCATATAAGGAGAACTTATGGAAACAACAGCAAAAGACAAAAGAAGGAGAAAAAGAATCATGAAGATTGCCATCGGCATCGTCATTGGAGGACTTGCAGGATATCTGTATTACTACTTTATCGGTTGTGATGGCACCTGCCCGATTTCCTCAAACCCTTACCGTTCAATTCTATACGGTTCCGTTATGGGCACCCTTCTCGGATCCGCATTTTAGGTTAAAAATATAAACTAAAGATTAAATCAGTGAGGTACCATCTTGAAGAATCATAAATATCTGTATGCCATTACCCTGGCTTTTTTTGCCCTGTCCCTGGTCAACATCCATTTTGCCCTACTTGGTGTGATCTGTATGGCCATCCCCTTCTACCTTCTTCAAAGAGATACGAAGAAGACCTGGTGTCAAAACTACTGTCCCCGCTCCAGTCTCTATATGACACTTGGCAGGAAGAGAAAGAAGAAAGGCAAGGTAACCCCCATGTCCTTCATCAAAGGCAGACTGAAATATGCCGTGCTTGTGTACTTCGGCATCAGTCTCTCCATTGCGGTCATGTCCACGGTGCAGGTTGCCCTTGGTAATATGCCGCCTATGCTTATCCCAAGATTCATGATCATTCTGCCCATAAGCTCAGGCTTTCCTCAACTGGTTACCCTCACGGGTATTCCTTTGTGGATCACTCATCTGGCCTTCAGAATGTTCTCCATGATGATGACGACCACCATCATAGGACTTACCCTCTCCTACGTGTACAAACCAAGAACCTGGTGCACCATCTGTCCCATCAACACCATTTCCGATATCTACATTATGGAAAACAGAAAGAGACAGTCCCCGGGCATACAGAAAAAAGCATCCTAGTTTCAAAACCGGTAAACTATATATCATTAAAAAAGACATTAAAGGAATAGATTCTCTGATGAATGATATGCTCCCTTTGTAAGAGACAGTGAAATAAAACACTGTTAATTATGAAGGG
>DAMDIS010000193.1:1426-3302 GCA_032100885.1 Proteiniclasticum sp. | reverse complement strand
TCATGGCTGGCTTGGAAACTTCATGTCCAATCACGATCAGCCAAGGCAGGTCTCCCGCTTCGGAAACGACAGACACTTCAGAAGAAAGTCCGCAAAAGCCCTGGCTCTTCTCAATATGACCCTTAGAGGAACCCCTTTCATTTATCAGGGAGAAGAGATCGGCATGACAAACTGCCATCTTGAGATGGACGAGTGGAGGGATTTTGAAGCCATAAACGACTACAAAGTGCTTCAGGAAATGATGCATCTTCCAAAATTCATCTCAAAGATAGTCATTCAGAAGATGACAAGAGACAACGCAAGGACACCCATGCAGTGGAGCAGTGGTGCCTATGCAGGTTTTTCAGATACCCTTCCCTGGATCAAGGTGAACCCGAACTACACCTTCATCAATGTGGAAGATGAAATCAGAAAGGAAAATTCACTCATCAAATACTACAAAGAGCTGATCTCCCTAAGGAAAAACTCATCTGCCTTAAATGACGGAGTCATCATCCCTGTGGACAGGGACAATCCCCATGTGATTTCCTATCTCAGGGAAAATCATAACGAAAGCTTTCTCATTGTCATCAACCTCAGCGAAAAGAAGGCTAAGGTGAATCTTGAAGAAGTCATGACAAATGAGTGGATGAGCATCCTTGGAAGCTACGGAAACCGTGATTATGACAGCAGTCTTACTGCTCATCCTTATGAAGCGCTGCTCTTCAGAAAAGTGAAATCCATTGAAAAAATCTGATGCCGAAGCAAGAAACAGGTGATAGATCAGAAACAGGATCTCAATTTAACAAGAAACTAACCCAAACAAAAATCCAGTTCGCTCTGAACTGGATTTTTTGTTGTCTGGCAAAGCGGGATATATATCTGGATGCTAAAGCAGAATTAAGTGGCTATTCCACTTCCTTCTTCCCCTCTTCTCTCTCCACCAGCTGCTCGATGATTTCACCATAGGTCTTCTCATCGATGATGTATTTCTTTCTGTAGATGAAGAAACTGATGACAATGAGCAGAAGCGGCAGAAGCATCATGGCGGATTTCATGATGAGAAGTCCTCTTTCGGAAAGAAGCTCCCCGTCATTCAGGGAATTGATTCCTGAGATGACCAGAGTGTAGCCCACGATACCGTTGGCCACCGCCGCACCCATCTTGTTGATGAACGGCTGAATGGCAAAACTGACACTTTCGTTTCTTTTTCCAAGTTTGAGATGTCCGTATTCTATGGTGTCGGCAAGAAATACCAGCATGAGAAGCTGTATAAACGCCTGTCCCACAAAGAGAAGGATTCCTGCGGCTCCGATGAAGATCATATTGGCAGGAGAAAAGAAGAAGATGAGATACCCCAGAACAATGAGGACGATTGCCCCGCCGTAGAGGGTTTTTCTTGAATGCCTTCTGCTGAACCAGGGAAAGGCAAGAAGCGCAAGGATCTGGGATACGCCCAGAATGATGGCAAATACGCTGTACATCTCTTCATTCAGAAAAACATATTTGAAGTAGTAGACGCCAAAGCTTGTGGTGGTCACATAGCCGATCATAAAGAGTGCCATGGCCACTGCCGTAACCAGAAGCTGATCGTTCTGAAACAGCGCTCTAAGCATTCCCTTGAGGGTGGTCTTGGACTGATCTTTGCCTCCGATGACTGGAGGCTCCTTGACGCCAAACACGGTGACCATCTGGAAGACGATCATGATGATGACCAGTATCCCCGTATACACAAGAAACCCTGTCTTTTTGCTGCCAAACTGCTCACCGAGCATATTGGTCACAGGAATGACCGATGCTACGACGACAAAGAGACCGATATTGGCAAATATTCTTGCCAGTGCCCCGATTTCTTCACGTTCCTTCTGATCATAGCTGAGGCTCGGCATCATGGACC
>DAMDIS010000193.1:476-1409 GCA_032100885.1 Proteiniclasticum sp. | reverse complement strand
GAAATGTCGTTCATGGTCCATGAAAGTCCCCAAAGGACATAGAATACTGAAAAATAGATGATATAGGCGCTTCCGGTAAGATTCATATCCATGAAGAGCATCATGGCTACTGCAGCGCTTAGAAATACGCCGATGACCATCCAGGGTTTGTACTTCCCGAACCGTCCTCTTGTATTGTCCACAATGACCCCCATGATGGGATCATTGAAGGCATCGAATATTCTTGCCCCCATCATGATCGTTGTGATGGTGATGAGTGCACTGTCTGAAACCCCTATGACCTCGGTGATAAACACGATCAGATACATGCTGACCATGGAATAGACCATGTCACGACCGATGGTGCCCATACCGAAGCTGAATTTGTTCTTTCTGAAACTCGTACTGCTACTCTCCATTTATTCTCCCTCCCTTTATTTCTGCTGTCATCAGCTGGGAACCGAAATCCCCAAGCATCCTTGTCTCTTTTGAATAGCCTGTGCCCATGAACTGCTGATTCACCCTCAGTCCTGAGGAAAGCAGATCGCCGTAAGCTTCATAGGTCTCCACATTATGAGGCAGTCTGTAGAACTTCCGGGCATTTCTTAAAATGAGCCCGCCTGGCTTAAGCTTCACGGGTGTCACATGCTTCAGAAGTTCACCGAAAGAATCGATATCCATGGTGGCCTTTACCGTCTCCACATGATATCTTTCCTCGGGCTTGAGTCCCTTAAAATGCAGAACATCAAAACCCGGACTTGGTTTCTGCAGGATCTGGAAATTGCCGAGAACAGCGATACTTCCGTCTTCTTCAGCTACCTGGAAATTGACCCGGTTCTCCTTTTCTTTGATGAATCTGTAGAACTTCCCGAACTGCATGAGACTTCTGTATTTTTTGTACCAGGTGATCTGATTTCTGATTTCCTCTTTTTCCTTGAGGTTCAGATTGCCTAA
>DAMDIS010000193.1:0-466 GCA_032100885.1 Proteiniclasticum sp. | reverse complement strand
CCAGCTCGTACCCGAGAAGACCGAAAGCCGCCACATTAAACCGTGTTTCCAGTGGGGTTCGCCTTAAGGTCTGCTGATGAGGACTCTGGGAGACATGAGCGCCCATGGTGGATGGTGGATAGAAATAACTAAGTCCTTCCTGGATCTTTAGTCTCTCGATGGGATCCGTATTATCCGACGCCCAGGTCTGCGGCATATAGGAAAGCATGCCTAAATCGAACCGGTTGCCTCCGCTTGAGCAGGATTCAAAAAGAACGTCCGGAAAATCAGCTGTGATCTTTCTCAGTACCCGATAGAGACCTCTGATGTAGCTGTGAAAGACCATGCCCTGATGCTCCACGGCATCCGAGAACATATCGCTCATGTGCCTGTTCATATCCCACTTGACGTAAGATATTGGGGCATCCCGAAGAATTCTCTCCACATTTTCGATGAGATAGTCCTGAACTTCCACCTTGCAAAGATC
>DAMDIS010000192.1:0-3346 GCA_032100885.1 Proteiniclasticum sp. | reverse complement strand
CATGGAGCGTAGATCTGTAGCATAAGTCTGCATTTCTGACAGCGGAACTTCCGCGATAACCATCTGTTTTCCGTCAATCGGTTCCATACCAAGAACTCTTCCTCTCTTCTTGTTGATGTCACCCATGATATCGCCCATGTATTCATCCGGAATGGTGATGCTGGCTTTCATGATCGGCTCAAGAAGTACAGGAGATGCAAGTTCCATACCTTTCTTGAAGGCAAGGTTTGCGGCTACTTTGAACGCCATTTCCGAAGAGTCCACTGCGTGGTAGCTGCCATCATATAGTGTTGCCTGAAGCTTGATCACAGGATATCCTGCAACAATTCCTTCCTGAATGGATTCTCTTAGACCTTTTTCCACTGCAGGTATATAGTTTCTAGGTACCGCTCCTCCGACAACCTTATCCACAAAGAGCAGTTCCTCTTCTCCGTCATTTCTCGGTTCGAAGATGATCTTGACGTCTCCGTACTGTCCGTGACCACCTGACTGCTTCTTATGTTTTCCCTGGACGTCCGATTTCTTCTTTATGGTCTCTCTATAAGGAATTCTTGGTTTTCTGAGCTCAACATCCACTCCGAATTTCGATTTCAGCCTTGATGCAAGAATCTCAAGATGTGTGTCTCCCTGCCCGGAAATCAGAATCTCGGCAGTCTCCTTATCTCTTTCCACGGTAAATGTGGGATCTTCTTCTACAAGTCTCTGAAGACCTGAGGAAATCTTATCCTCATCACCCTTTGCCTTTGGCATGACTGCCATGGTCATGGTAGGTGACGGGAAGTTGAATTTGTCATAGATGACTTTGAACTTCGGATCGCAAATGGTCTCACCGGTTCTTGTATGCTGAAGCTTCGTCACGGCTCCGATATCGCCTGCGATGATCTTGTCTGTAAGAATCTGATTCTTGCCTCTAAGGAAGATCAGCGTATTGATCTTTTCAGGTTTCTCCTGATTGGTGTTATAGACCGGCGTATCGGGTCTGATGTGTCCGGTGATGACTCTGAAAAGAGATATTTTTCCCACAAAAGGGTCAGCGATGGTCTTGAAGACAAATCCCGAAAACGGCTTGTCCTCTGTGAGTGATATATATTCAGTTTCTCCGGTTTCCACAACGACAGCCTTCTGAGGAATCGCATACTCCGGAGTCGGGAAGCATTCGATCATATCTTCAAGCAGTGTACTCATACCGATGACCTTGGTTGAGCTTCCGCATGTCACTGGAGCGATATCACCTGATGCACAGCCTTTGATGAGGGCATCGTAGATTTCCTTTTCAGTCAGCTCTTCGCCGCCGAAGTACTTCTCAAGAAGAGCTTCATCGGTCTGTGCCACTGACTCTATGATCATTTCTCTCAGTTCGGTAACTCTGTCAACTAATTCCTCTGGAACAGGAGCTTCTTTCATTTCAAAAGTCTTGGGATCATGTATTCTTGCACGGTTGGAGATGATGTTGATCACTCCGTGGAAATTATCTTCCTTACCGATCGGATACTGGATCGGCACTACACTCATACCATATTTTTCTTTCAGCTGGGCAAACACCTTATCAAAGTCTGTATGGTCTCTATCGAGTTTATTGATGAAGAATGTTCTAGGAAGTTTGATTTTATTACAGTAATCCCAGGCTTTATCAGTTCCAACTTCAATTCCAGAAGCTGCGGATACAACAATTGTGGCAACGTCAACTGCTCTCATACCCTGGATCTGTTCTCCGATGAAATCGAAAAATCCCGGTACATCCACTAAGTTGAATTTGATGTCCTGATATGTGAAAGGAGCCACAGAAGCCTGGAGTGAGATTTGTTTCTTCTTTTCTTCAGAGTCAAAGTCCGTTGTTGTTGTTCCGTCTTCCACTCTTCCAAGTCTGTCTACTGACTTGGTGTAAAAAAGAAGCGCCTCAGCCAAAGATGTCTTTCCAGTGCCACTGTGGCCGATTATTCCGACATTACGCAAATTGTTGATACGGTACTCTTTGATATACATATCATGTCCTCCTACTGTATGATTTTTTCTTGTGAAAACCTTTAACTTCTCTCTCATCATATCAAATTTTCTGAGTATTTTCTATAATCTGCCTTCTCTTTTTCTAAATTTTGTAATATATTCGGTGAATTCATGCGAAGTTTTATTTTCAATGTTTGAGAAATACGCTTATAATAGAAATGGAGTGTGATTTGATATGATAATTAAGACAGAAAGGGACCTGGAAGCCCTGAAAGAAATAGGCCGCATCTGCGCTTTGGCAAGAGACACCATGGCAAAAGCCGCAAAAGCAGGCATCACGACACTGGAGCTTGATCTGATCGCCAAAGAGATCTTCGAAAAGCACGGTGCTGAATCAGCACCTATGGGTGAATATGATTTCCCCGGATATACCTGCATCAGTGTAAATGATGTGGTCGCCCACGGGATTCCTTCAAATTATGTCCTCAAAGAAGGAGACAAGGTGAACATCGACGTTTCGGCATCAAAAAACGGATACTTTGCCGACACAGGCATGACCCTCAATATTCCTCCTGTTGAAGAAAAACTCATGAAACTTCAGGAAGTGGCTAAAAGAGCCATGTACAAGTCCATTGAAAAAGCCATGCCCGGAACCATGTCCAACAACCTTGGACGGGCAGTATTCAACGAGGCTAGACTTCACGGTTTCAATGTCATCAGAAATCTTACCGGTCATGGTGTGGGCAAGACGCTGCATGACAGCCCGGAGAACATCTTCAACTACAATGAAAGACGGGGTGCTTCCCTCATAAGAGAAGGCCATGTTCTTGCCATTGAGACCTTCATCACCGAAAAGGACGATTATGTGGAAGAGTATCCGGACGGATGGACTCTGAAAACGCCTCACGGCAACTATGTCTATCAGTTTGAGCATACAGTGGTGGTGACAAAAGAAGGACCGGTCATTCTCACAAACGGAGAAGAAGCGGACTTTTTCGATCCGTTCATCGGATGATTATAAAGCATAAATTTCATGCAGAAATCCCCCGGCACTCATCAGTGGATGAATACCGGGGGATTTCAGTCCGTCTATGATGCTTAAAGATCATTCCAGTCTAATGAAAGAAGGATATCTTAAAGACATCCTTCCAGAGTTATACTTTCAGTTTTCTAGATCAGTTTTCTCAGGACCACTTCCTGCACTGCAAAGGAAGCCACATCATCGGCATATTTACCCGGTCCGAATCCCGCATCATAGCCCAGCTCCTTGGCCAGCTCATGACTGATTCTCGGTCCTCCGCAGATGAGCACGACCTTGTCCCTGAGACCTTCGGCTTCAAGAAGCTCTACAAGACTCACCAGATTGTCGATATGGACATTCTTCTGGGTCACAGTCTGGGAG
>DAMDIS010000191.1:0-3395 GCA_032100885.1 Proteiniclasticum sp. | reverse complement strand
CAGAGGCCTTGCCTACGATATCTACTCAGATCTTGATCTCACCGAGAACATCCAGAATTTCCTCATCTATACACAGGTACCGGATGAAAGCCTTGACGAGGCGGAAGATCTGATCCTCAGTATCCTCAGTGAAGTAAAGGAAGGAAAGTATTTCCATAATGATGATCTTGTCATCATGAAGAAGGTCCTGAAGACCAGCATATTTGGAACACTTGACAATATCCATGACCTTTCTTCCTTTATTCTGGACGAGATGCTGAACCATGAGAAACCCACCATGTTTGAGAAAGATCTTGAAAAGCTAAGTGAGGTCACACTGGAGGATATCATCTCTGTAAGCCGCAAAGTTTTTGAAGGTCCTACAATCTACAGGTTAAGGGGGATAAGCGATGAAGACGATCACCCAGATCAGTGAAAACAAGAAGAATCCCAACAGAGTCAGTATTTTTGCAGATGATGAATTTCTCCTTTCCTGTCACAAGGAACTGGTCTACAGGAAGTCTCTGAAGAAAGGAGACAAAGTGGACCCAGAGCTTCTCCTGGAACTTGCCAGGGAAGATGAGTACATCAAGGCAAAAGATGCCGCGCTGAGGCATATCGAAATGAGCATCAAGACCGTCAGACAGGTGGAAGACAAGTTAAGAGAAAAGGAATACTCGGAGGAAATCATCGAAAGAGTCATTGATTTTCTTCATGAATACAGGCTGCTCGATGATCTTAAATATGCACAGACCTTTCTGAAGGAAAAACTCCGATCACGGGGGATAAAGAAAGCCAGATTTGAACTTCTGGCAAAAGGGATCAGCAAGGACAACATTGAACTTGCCATGGAATCAGTTTCCACGACCACCGTCGAGGAAGATGCCTGCATGAAGATTGCAGAAAAAAAGTATGAGCAGCTGAGGAAAAGGGAACAGGATGAATATAAGCTTAAAAACAAGCTATATACTTTTCTGGCAGGAAAGGGATTTGAGTCTGAACTGATCAGCTCAACCCTCAGAAGAATAATGGAAAGTGATGAATGAATATGGTTATGGCGTGATTTTGTAAAATCACGTCATTCTTTTCTTAATAATATCTAAAATATATTCTCTATAATGGTAATCAGACGACAGGAGGACTATGATAATCATTAATAAAGAATTAACGGATTTTTGTCTGTTTGTGCTTAAAATATTTTTTATGTATCTTTATTAAAAATAATCAAATGATATAATTGTTTGTATATTGCTGATAGGCAATAGTCATAAGATGGGAGACAAGAGGTATGCTGGACAAAATTTATTTGGGTCTCGACGTGGGATCTACTACAGTAAAAGCAGTAATTATCGATAAAAACAGAAAAATCATATACAGTACTTATGAACGTCACTTTTCTGATATTCGCAGCACTGTTGTCAGTGTCATGGAGAAGATTCATGACACTTTCGGAAACAGGGAGATCCATGTAGCTGTAACAGGCTCTGGAGGGCTCTCTGTTTCGTCATGGCTGGATATTCAGTTCATACAGGAAGTGATCGCTTCAACCAAAGCTGTGGAAGCCTATATCCCTGAAACTGAAGTGGCTATCGAACTTGGTGGAGAAGATGCGAAGATCACCTATTTTGACGGATCCATCGAACAGAGAATGAACGGAACATGTGCTGGCGGAACGGGCGCTTTCATCGACCAGATGGCCTCGCTTCTTAAAACCGACGCCACGGGACTCAACCTTCTGGCAAAGGATGCTCAGTATATCTATCCCATAGCCGCCCGATGCGGTGTATTTGCAAAGACGGATATACAGCCTCTCATCAATGAAGGTGCAAAAAAAGAAGACATCAGCGCCTCGATTTTTCAGGCGGTGGTCAATCAGACCATCTCAGGACTTGCCTGCGGAAGGCCCATTAAGGGAAAGATCGGATTCCTTGGCGGACCGCTTCATTTTCTGCCTGAACTGCGAAGAAGGTTCATTGAAACCCTTGAGCTGTCGGAAGACGAGATCATCGTCCCAGAGAATGCCGAGCTATATGTCGCTATGGGTGCCGCATTATCCTCATTCGAAAACTATCCCCATCAGCTGGAAGTGCTCATGAACAGAGCCGGAAGACTGAAGGATGTTTTCAGCAGAGAAGTCAACAGGCTTGACCCTCTGTTTGCAGAAGAGAAAGACTATCAGGCCTTCAGGGAAAGACACAGCAGAGCTGTGGCGCCAAGAAAGAATCTGGAAGATTACAAAGGCAGAGCTTTCCTAGGCATAGATTCAGGCTCGACGACATCAAAAATCGTTCTGGTGGATGAGGATCTCAATATCCTTTATTCCTATTACGGCAGCAATCAGGGGGAACCTCTGAAGCTCATAACACAAGTGCTGAGCGAACTGCTGGAAAAACTTCCCGAAGGGATAGAAATCGCAAAAAGCACCGTCACCGGTTATGGTGAAGGTCTTATTCAGGCGGCTCTTGGTATCGACATCGGAGAAATCGAAACCATCGCCCATTATGAAGCAGCCAACTACTTCCTTGAAGGTGTGGACTTTATCCTCGATATCGGCGGACAGGATATGAAATGTCTGAGAATCAAAGACGGAGCCATCGATTCCATCATGCTGAACGAAGCCTGTTCATCAGGATGCGGTTCGTTCATCGAAAGTTTCGCGGAATCCCTTGGTTATGACGTGAAAAGATTTGCAGAAGCAGCCGTTGATGCGAAACTGCCTGTGGATCTTGGTTCAAGATGTACCGTATTTATGAATTCAAGAGTGAAACAGGCACAGAAGGAAGGGGCAACGCTGTCGGAGATCAGTTCCGGTCTTTCCTATTCTGTCATCAAGAACGCGCTCTTCAAGGTAATTAAGGTCAGAGACCCCAAGGAAATGGGGAAGAAAATCATTGTGCAGGGTGGGACCTTCTATAACGACAGCGTCCTGCGCGCATTTGAGCTGATTTCAGAAAGAGAAGCCGTGAGACCGGATATCGCGGGACTCATGGGCGCTTTCGGTGCAGCCAAGATTGCAAGGGACAGATATGAAGGCGAGAAGACTTCACTTCTCTCGCTAGAGGAATACATCACAGGAAACCGATGCGAGAGACCGCTGAAACTGGCCAAAAAAGAACTGATTCCAAACCTTTATGACTATAAAAACAAGAGAACATTCCAGTATAAAAATACAGTCTCAGAAGAGACGAGCCGTGGGACAATCGGTATCCCAAGAGTGCTTAACCAGTTTGAAAACTATCCTTTCTGGTTTACATTCTTCAACAGTCTTGACTTTAAGGTCCTCCTTTCTCCGAGATCGTCCAAGACGCTCTACGAGAAGGGCATGAACAGCATCCCGTCGGAATCGGTATGCTACCCCGGAAAACTCGTGCACGGACATATTGAATACCTTGCGTCAAAGGAAGTGGATATGATTT
>DAMDIS010000190.1:1760-3402 GCA_032100885.1 Proteiniclasticum sp. | reverse complement strand
GCAGATGCATTTTCACATCTGGCTGAAGGATATCTCAATGCAAGAGCCAATTTCCTCACCGACACCTTAGCTGAAAAAGGTCTGAGTCTTTTCGGTGAATGCCTGCAGCCCTTAAGAAATCAGGACTGCAGCATCGAAATCAGAGAAAAACTTCTGCTGGCCTCCGCCATAGGTGGTATGGTGATTGCTCAGACAGGAACGAGTCTACCCCACAATATGGGTTATGTTCTGACTGCAGAAAAGCATATCCCCCACGGAATCGCAACGGCCATACTCTACCCCGGATATCTGAAAACATTCAGAAACACGGAGAAGCTAGACAGGCTGCTTAATTTTCTCAAAGTGGACTCCGTGGACGAGCTGACGGATATCTTCAGGGAGATCCTTGACTTTCAGAACCCTTCTCTTTCAGCAGAGGAAATCAAAAACTATGTTGACGGTATCCTCTCCAACGAGAAAAAACTCAAGAATCACCCCGAGAAGGTCACCCGTGAAAATCTAACCGCCATCTACAGGACGATACTGGCGAAATAAGGAGATGAATTTATGTGCGGACGATATCAGCTTGAACTCAGCATGGATGACATTCTGAACATCATTGATGTTCTGGATGAGGTCCGGGACAAGTACAGAGATGATGATCTTTCTCAGTACACTCATGAAAAAAGAGACATCTTCCCCGGAATCCAGGCGGTGGTCCTGACCACTGAAGGTCTGAAGAAGCCTCTGTGGGGGTTCCCTCTTAATAAGAAACTCGTATTCAATGCAAGGAGCGAAAGCATCTTCGAAAAACCGATGTTCAGAAAAGCGGCAGCGGAAAACAGATGCCTGGTCCCTGCGAATCTCTTCTATGAATGGCAGGGCAAGGAGAAAATCAAGCATATGGTCAGGACACCCGATCCTATAATGTATCTCGGTGGTGTTCCTTCATGAATCCCAGCTCCTCCATTGAGGAAGTAAGAAGAATCATGAAAGGCTATCCGGAAAAACTCCTCATCACAAGAGAAGACAGGGATGCTCAGCTCTCAATGTTCTAAGAAAGAAGCTTCGGCTTCTTTTTTTCATGCTCACCCCATCCAATCATTCCACAAAATAACCCATATAATTTCATTGCATTTTAATCCCATATCGTTATACTTTTATTAAAGTAAATCGAAATATTGGAGGATATCGTTATGTGGACACGAAGTGAGCTCAAATCCCGCGCAAAACAGGCTTTGAAAGGTACATTCTGGATCAGCGTTCTGGTTGTGGTTCTGTTTCTCATCCTGACTGGTGGAGAAAACAGCAATCTGACCCTTAAGCTTGGAGAAGACGCCACAAGAGAAATGGAAGCGGGTGCAGGAATATTTCAGTATAATTTCAATGTAGATTATCTCCAGGAGTTTGTTAAGATCCCCCTCAACGCTTTTCTTCTGATGTTTGGTGCATTGGCATTTTTTGTATCGATGGCCTGGTCCATTTTCGTCACCATGCCGCTCAATATGGGTATGTCAAAATATTTTCTTATGAACAGAAGGAACAAGGAGGAGAATTCACCCCTTAACCTTTTCTATCCTTTCAGGTCAGGTTTCTACCTGAATGTCGTCATTGTGACCTTTATGCAGGCGCTTTTCATCTTCCTTCATTTTCTCCTGCTCAT
>DAMDIS010000190.1:0-1750 GCA_032100885.1 Proteiniclasticum sp. | reverse complement strand
GGGAATCATCAAAATCTTCGCCTACTATATGGTCCCATGGATTCTTGCCGATGATCCTTCCATAAATTACAAGGATGCTCTTGCCCTGAGCACAAAAATGACAGAGGGACACAAGATGGATATCTTCGTTCTGGAGCTCTCCTTTATCGGCTGGTATCTTCTGACCATTCTCTCATTCGGCCTTGCCGCACCGCTTGTCACGACCTACAGGTATGCCACCATTGCGGAGCTTTACGAACATATGAAGCACGGCGAGACCGTACTTGAAACATCACCTGACTATTTCTAGTCATGAGAGACATCACTTAAAAGCGCAGAATAAAAAGACCCATGAAAGATCAGCTATCTCGCGATAGATTTCCTTCATGGGTTTTGTGTCTTTCTGTTAAGCGTTTTCTGCAGCTCTACCGTTTCTGAAGAACTCGAGAATTTCCTCTGCCTTCACTTTGAGATCCTCAAGGGTTCCATCATTGTTCGCGATGAAATCCGCCTTTTCCACAAGCATGGCCACTTCTTTCTCGGTGTTGTGGTTCGGATTGCTGTTCTTTGCAACCTCTTCCCCATCTCTCTTTACAAGTCTCTGGTATCTGTTTTCCTTTGTCGCTGTGATGCCTACAATAAGGAATCCCGCTTTCTTCCAGAAATCAAAATCATCCTTTGTTCTGCCGCCTACGATCATCGGTAGGATGTTTTCGTTGACTCTTCTGAGATTCTCATAGATATCGTCCCATTTGGTCTCCTGGCCGACACTGTGAAGCTGTGCATTCTCGGTAATCATTTTGGACAGCGCATACTTATTGAGGATATTCATGTCGATCTCTCTCAGCTTATCAGCGACCAGCTGGAAGAAACCTCTTTCATTTCCCTGCCATTCAGGAGAAATGGATACGATGGGCTTCATTCCTCTTATGATATCCCCAAGACCGTACTTCTTTGTTTTCGGTTCCAGTTCGATGATAAAATCAGCCAGAGCGTCCTTTCCTGACCCCATTTCACCAAAAATTATGATTCCGTTGTAATTCATATTTACCTCCAAATATTTCTGCCTCATACTCTGTATTGCCTCTTTTTCGGAAAGCAGCCAGCTGGGCAGTCCATCTTTTTATGTTATTTCTTAATCTTCAAGTCAAATTCCTAACTTAGTATATAGAGAAAGCCTGAGAATTTCAAGTCCGATGATCCCGCTTAAGACTCTTCATGCTTTTCATCTTTTATCTTCAGGAAGAAGTAAGCCCCAAGAATGAACAGTACAATCAGACTGAGTATGCCGTATCTTGTCTCTCCAGTGATGCTTATGACGATACCCATGAGCAGCGGTCCGAAAATGGAGGATACCTTTCCGAAGATATTGAAAATGGAGAAGTACTCTGCCGACTTGTTTTTCGGTATGAGCTTTCCGAAATAGGATCTGGATAAAGCCTGAATACCGCCCTGAGCACTGGCAACAAGCATGGCGAGGATCCAGAAATCAAGCTCTGTCTTCAGGAAGAATCCGTAGACTGAAATGAAGGTGTAGGTAAGAATACCCGTCATGATCATTTTCCTTGCACCGAAGACTTTTGCAAGCTTCCCGTAGAGGAGAGCAAAAGGGAATGCAACGAGCTGGATGACCACAAGAATGATGAGCAGTCTGTCCGAATCCACGCCAACATCCACGCCGTAGGCTGTGGCCATGGTGATGACCGTATGGACGCCGTCGATGTAGAAGAAGTAGGCGATCATGAAGTATAGCACCATCTTGTTCTTCACG
>DAMDIS010000189.1:0-3405 GCA_032100885.1 Proteiniclasticum sp. | reverse complement strand
GATGGCCTTATTATGATAGAAGGCTGTTTTGTCATAAAAGTAGAATTCCACACCAACATCCAGGAGTTCTTTGATATAGGTCATGGATGCATGTCCCACTGGAGGATGATCGTACTGTTCGGGGAACACGATTTTCACGTCGATACCCGAGAGTACAGCAACCTTCAAGGCCTGCATGAGTGAATCCGATGGAATGAAATAGGGTGAGCTGATGAATATCTTTTCTTTAGCGGACCCGATCATTTTCAGGAACAGCTGCTCAACAGTTGAGTAAGGTGAACCTGGTCCATTGTAGATCAGCTGCATGGGGAGATAGTTTGTCACGGTACTTAACGGGAAATAGAGACTAAGATCTTCTTCTCTTTTATAGGTCTGTCTCTTCTTGTCATACTCCCACTTCTTTGCATCTTCGTTGATGGAGAGTACAGAGAAGAAATCATCGAAGAATAGTGCCTGAAGTCCCAGGACAAATTCTCCTTCAATTCTTGCATGGGTGTCTCTCCAGTATCCGAATTTGGAATTTCCGACATACTCGTCACCGATATTGTTTCCACCGAGATAACCGATCTTTCCATCGATGGTTACAAGTTCTATGCCGCTGTCTCTCACCTTTTTCAGATATTCTTTGTCGAAAGTTCTGCCGCCGATTTTATCCATGATGAATCTGACCTTTACCCCTTCCAGGGACTTTCTGATCAGTACATCGAAAACTTTGGTGCCGATCTCGTCTGACTTCACGATATAGTACTCCATATGAATATGATGTTTCGCGCTTTCAAGATCCTTAAGCAGTGCATCAAACTTGTCGACTCCATCTTTATATACTGTGACATTATTATAGAGAAACATGGGACTGCCGTTCCCCATGGTGACCATTTTGGCCATTTCTTTATGTGGTCCCACATACTCTTCAAGACTGGTTTTGACAAAATCAATCATTTCAGGTGACAGTCGTTCTTTAAGGTTTTTAGACTGCCAGTTTCTTCCCACAAGAAAATATAGAATAAGACCCAGAAATGGAACAAGCATAAAAATAAGCAGCCATCCAATGGATTTTTCTGGTTTCTCACGATTCTTGAATATAATCGTCATTGATATAAGGAAGTTTATAATAATGACGGGGACGGATATTAAGTTATAAAAGTTCAACGATTACACCTCCTTATTCCGAGTGTAATTACATTATAATATAGAAATGTATAAACCCTCACACATTTACAATAAGTTATCAATTCTCCGGCATTAACGCTATATATCGCATGTAGAATTCAGCGGTTCCGAGCTTAGAAGCTGCACGCCTACTGGGAAGTAAAAATCACAATAAATTTAGTAAAACATTAACTAAAATTATTGCCAGCACTTATTAAGTGGTTTAGTATTGATGATGTAACCGATTACCGGAAGTTCTGCGATATTCCCGGTGGTTACACATAAATGTATAGACTTCAGAGATGCCATGATCAAACTCATGACTTATCTTCATGAAAACGGACACAGGAGAGTCGGATATCTAGGCGGGAAAGAGTTCTACCACAGCGGGAAACCTGTATTTGATTTCCGATTTCAGTATTTCAAAGAGTTCATGTACTTTCATGACATCTTTAATCATGATGACTGCTATTTCGGAGACCTCTCCCACCAGGATGGGTACAGGCTGATGAATGAAGCACTGAAAAAAGAGGAAAGACCGACAGTGTTTTTCTGCGGCAATGACAATATGGCTGTGGGAGCTTATAAGGCAATATATGAAGATGGACTGAAGATTCCTGAAGACATCAGCATTGTGGGATTCAACGATCTTACGGGATCGAAGTATATGGTGCCTTCCCTTACATCGGTGAGAGTATACACGGAGTATCTTGGAGAAGCTTCCGTCAGAGAAAGGGTAAAAATCTGTCCGATAATACAACTGAAGTAGAATAGGCTGTATTTTTGAAGATGAACATGAATAGATAGAAGGAGTTTACGTGATGCAAGAAATGAATACATTCAAAAAGATATTTGGTGAGGATGCGCAAGGGCTGTTCTTTGCTCCAGGCAGAGTGAATCTTATAGGAGAACACACCGACTACAATGGAGGCAATGTCTTTCCCTGTGCACTGACAATAGGCACCTATGGTGCTGCCAGAAGAAGAAATGATCACAAGATCAGACTATACTCGGAGAATTTCTCTGAGCTTGGCATCATAGAATTTACGCTTGATGAACTTGTATATGAGAAAAATCATGACTGGGCGAACTATCCTAAGGGTGTTCTGAAGATGTTCCTGGAGGCAGGATATTCCATCGGACATGGTTTTGAAATTAGTTATAACGGGAATATTCCTAATGGTGCCGGACTTTCCTCTTCCGCTTCTATAGAAGTGCTTACTGCATTTATCCTTAAAGAGTTCTTCAGTCTGGACATTGAGATGCTGGATCTGGTGATGCTCTGTCAGAAAACCGAAAATCAGTTTATCGGAGTCAATTCCGGAATCATGGATCAGTTTGCTGTAGCCATGGGTAAAAAGGACAAGGCTATGCTCCTTGATACCAATTCCATGGAGTACAGGTATTCATCTATTCTGCTTCAGGATGCGTCCATTATCGTTTCCAATACAAACAAGCAGAGAGGTCTTCAGGACTCGAAGTACAACGAAAGAAGAGCAGAGTGTGAGGAAGCATTAAGAAGACTTCAGACAAAACTGGACATTAAGGCGCTTGGAGAGCTTGATTATGAAACTTTTCTAGCCCATACAGAACTCATAGGTGATCCTGTCCTGATCAGGAGAGCCCGCCATGCAGTCAAAGAGAATCTTAGAACACTGGAGGCTGTAGCAGTTCTCGAAAAGAATGATATTGAAGCGTTCGGAAAGCTTATGTACGCTTCCCACGAATCGTTAAAGGATGATTATGAGGTAACTGGTATCGAGCTTGATACTCTGGTCAGCCTTGCAAGTGAAAATCCCGGAACCATCGGTTCGAGAATGACCGGAGCAGGATTCGGCGGATGTACTGTTTCCGTTGTAAGAAATGACTGTATAGATGACTTTATTTCTAAAGTGGGAGAAGCATACCTTGAAAAAATAGGATATGCAGCAGATTTTTATGTGGTTTCTGTAGGTGATGGTGTGCATCGCATCGTATAATTTCAAGTTTTGTCATCAGCTGACTTCTTTCCGTGAAGATTTTTTCATCGGAAGAAGTCAGCTTTATGTTTGAGTCTCATGGAGTAATCGGATAAGCCGATTACGAGCAGATCATTCGACGATAAAATCTCGAATATTTTTGGATAAACATGTTGACATGGGCTTTGCAGGCGTGATATTATAGACAAGTCGCTTGAAACAAGTGATGAGAAAGAAAACAATAGTTCTTTGAAAATTAAACAGAATATAGGTAAAAAACAAAGTGAACTTCTGAGCG
>DAMDIS010000188.1:0-3434 GCA_032100885.1 Proteiniclasticum sp. | reverse complement strand
ACCAGCATTTCCGTTTCTCCGCCACTCATCAGATCCTGAAATGAAATACTTTTAGCGCCGATCAATAAGGAAACTATGGATAAGATAATCGCTGCGATAATTAAATGTTTATTCTTCATATCTAATAACGGAACAGCTCCCCATTATATTTGACACCTCACTTCATAAATTGATATAATTGGACATGACGAAATTGATAATCATTCTCACTTATAATATCAAACAGGTGAAAGATTATCTAACTCAGTATTTGTTTTTTTATAACGATATTTGGGTAAAAGAAAGGAGAGGTCCAATTTGTTCATCGAAAGGAATCCCAGAGAAGTGGCTGAGGACTTCTATGCCGGCACGTTTATTGCCGTCAGCGCATATAGCCATGATGGTAAGATCCAGTATAGCGGTGGAGACCACTACAGATATGGAGATTATAGTATCATCAATAAACTGCTTGATAAGATGACGAGTCATTCAGACACAAGCTATACCTCTTTGACTCTGACAAGTGAAAGCGGATATAATTATACAGCCTACTTTATCAATAAAACCCGGCCAAAAGACGGTTTCATCATCATGGGACCATATAATCAGGACGATCTTGAGCGGATCAACAGTCTTGATATCTGCTATTCCAATAATCTTTACATGGCTCCTCTTAATCAGACTTTGGATCTCTGCCCCAAGAAAGGCTGCGCAGGATGTTACAGTCTGAATGTAAGAAGAGCAATGAACTATATCCAGGCACATTATAAGGAAAACATTACCCTTGATACGATTATCGGACATCTCAACTTGAATAAAAGCTATTTCTGCACACTATTCAAGAAAGAAACAGGTGTTACTTTTACAAGCTATGTGAATCTTGTGCGTATTGAAAAAAGCAAGAGACAGCTGCTGAAAGACAATCGCTCCGTTCTGGATATTGCCTTGTCTGTAGGTTTCACGAACCAGAACTACTACACAATCACTTTTAAGAAGATGACCAGCATGACACCCATGGAATTTAGAAAACAGGCTTACAGCTGATTTTCTTCTATTATACAATAACAGTTATAGATTGTAACCATTATAAATTAAATTCAGTTATAATTTACAGGTTTATCACAGAATTTGGATTTCGCCATCAGCCAGATGGCGATTTTTTGTGCTCTTTTAACTGATAGTTTTGAGCCGATATGATAGAATTTACTTACAGCAATAAACAATGGAGGTTTTTTTATGAGAATGTTTGACCTGTTCTACGATGACTTTTTTAAGATGAAAAGACAGGATATCTTGGCTGCCATAACACAAAGTGAAGGCAGAACCCTCATGTGTGAAACGATCATCAGCACATTCCCTCTTCTTGATGGTGTTTCTAATCCTGAAACTGCTGCAGCATTCAGTGCAGATATGATTACGCTCAATACCTTCAACTTCGATGCCCCGTTTATTTTCGGATATGATGATACAAAAATCAGTCCCTACAACGGTATACCGGAGTACGTTAAATCATTCGAGGATATTGTCAGACGAAATCTGGATAACGAAAACTATATTCAGGATTTCAAAAAGATTGTAGGAAGATTTCTAGGTGTCAATCTTGAACCTGTACCTGAAGACAGCAGCTATCCAGAAGGATTGAGATGCAGCGAGAAAAATCTTGAAAATGTGAGAAAACTGGGTTTTGATTACATTGTCATTACTGCCAACCCGAATACCGGTGTCACGAGCGAAGGAATAACTGAGGGGATAAAACTTGCAAGAAAGATCCTGGGTGAAAATTTTCTTATTGTAGCCGGTAAAATGCATGGAGCAGGTGCCGGAAATATTTACGATCAGAAGACCATCAGTAATTTCGTTTCTGCCGGTGCTGATATCATCCTCATTCCTGCACCAGGAACAGTACCCGGATTTACAGTTGATCTGGTTAAGAGATTTGTCGATTCCATACATGACGAAGGTGCCCTTGCCATGACTACTATCGGCACGAGTCAGGAAGGATCGACGGAATCCTTCATCGAAAGTGTAGCTCAGATGTCAAAAATGGCAGGTGCTGATGTTCAGCATACTGGAGATGCAGGGGTTTCAGGCATGACTCCCCCAGAGAATATCCTTAGACTCTCCATACCCATGAGAGGCAGACGGCATGCCTACAGAAGAATGGCAAGATCCAGTCACAGATAATTTTGTTTCACAAAAAAAGCGATGGCTTCATCGCTTTTTTTGATTTCTCTATTTATCCATAAAGTTACTACTTTACTGGGATCATGTCATTTTCAGTTACTTCAAATGAAACTTCAGGAATATGGACATTGCCTTCCCTATCGATATACTTTCTGATTACATAGTATCTTCCTGGCTCTACTGTCTTTTCGATGAGTTCAAAAAGAATTTCATCATTTACACTCATTCCCGGCTCAACACTTGCCAGCATTTCAATAAATGCCATTTCATCTGTAAGCCCAGTCTCTTTCAGTGTATTGTCTTCCTGCAGCTTCATCAGGTTAAACGCAAATCCGTAATCAAGAATTTTACCGGTATTGTTTTCGACTTCATAGCTAAGCACATCTTTATCTTTATCATATTCCATATCCTTCATTACAAGTTCATCACTGAAATCCATTCCCACAACCTCCACCTTTTGAGGTTCACCGGCGGGCTCATCTTCTTTGCTGTTCCAGATGGCATATCCGGAAACAGCTACAAGAACTGCCAGAACAAAATACAGACTTTTTTTCATTTCCCATTCCTCCCAGTAATATAGTATCTTTGACAATATTATATAAAATGGTGCATTTTAAGTAGTGACAAAGCAGTTACTTACTGATTACAAATTAATATACAAAAACAAAAAATGACTGGTTGAAACCAGTCATCAATGGTGCAAGCAAATCTATAAGCCGAGTTCTGTATTTGATAATCATCTGTCTAGGCCATACATTTCTATATGGCTCAAGCGGCGCACCCGGGGACGGAACGAGCAGCTCCAAAATGTCCCTCTATTCGGCCTTGCATCAAATGGGGTTTACATAGCCGCAAAGTCACCATTGCGCTGGTGAGCTCTTACCTCACCTTTCCACCCTTACCTCAAAATGAGGCGGTATCTCTCTGTTGCACTTTCCTTAAGGTCACCCTCACTGGGAGTTACCCAGCACCCTGCTCTACGATGCTCGGACTTTCCTCTCCTGATTAAAATCAGCAGCGATTATCTGACTTACTTGCTTACTCATAATAGCAGAATTAAGCAGTTTTGTAAACTTTTGAGGAGGCACCTTAAGGTACCTCCTCTTGTTCCATCCATCTTTGCTCAGCAAACTATAAAAACTTGTAAGGGTCCTTCTCCTGTTCACTGAAGTAGACAGGGCCATCATAACAGGCTGAAAACTCCTTTGACATGCGCTCCATGATATTGTAGTAGACAAGTTTTTCAGAATAGTAATGACCGGGGTCCACTA
>DAMDIS010000187.1:0-3447 GCA_032100885.1 Proteiniclasticum sp. | reverse complement strand
GATCGATTCAGCCGATTACACCAGGATATCTTCAGGAAATAGAAAAATAGGAGTCGTGACTTTTTTGAACACAATAAAAGATAATCTCGAAAAGGTAAATGATACGCTGATTGAAGGGGTAACTCTTATTGCCGTATCAAAGACAAAACCTCTGGAAGCAATCATGGAAGCGTATAACTCTGGTATAAGAGACTTCGGGGAAAACAAGGTTCAGGAACTTGAAGCAAAGTATGAAGCACTGCCCAAGGACATCAGATGGCATCTCATCGGTGGACTTCAGACCAACAAAGTCAGGAAGATTCTCGGGAAGACACATCTTATCCAGTCACTTGACCGGGAAGCTCTGGCACTTGAAATCAACAAAAGAGCAGAAAAAGCAGACATCATTGTGGATACGCTGATTGAAATCAACATCGGCGAGGAAGATCAGAAAGCGGGTATTCTGCTGAAAGATCTGCCGGAGTTCCTGGAGTATCTGAAGCCGCTCAGACAGATCAATGTCAGAGGTCTCATGGCCATCATTCCCCAGGGTAATGAGGAAGAGAACAGATTCTATTTCAGGAAAATGAAAGGAGTGTTTGCAGACATCAAAAAGCAGGAAAGGGAAAGACTGACAATGGAGATCCTCAGTATGGGCATGTCGACAGATTATGTGACCGCCATGGAAGAGGGCTCAAATATGGTCAGAATCGGAACTGGAATTTTCGGGTCTAGAAACAAATAAAATTTGAGGAGGAACAGAAATAATGGGTAAAATTATGACATCTTTCAAGAACATGATGGGATTTGAAGACGAGGACATCTACGACGATTATGATGTTGAGGAAATGGAAGAGGAAGAGACAATGGAACCTAAGGAAAATTACAATATTCTTCACAGAAGAAGAGAAACGAAGGAACAGAATAAAATCGTGAATCTTCATGGGAACAATACAAAGGTCCATATCATCAAGCCCAACACTTTTGACGAGGCACCTCAAATCTGTGAAAGCCTGAAGGCGAATATGATCGTTGTGGTGAACACCTCTGCACTGGAGCCAAGAACAGCTCAGAGACTTCTGGATTTTATAGCCGGTGCAACCTATGCACTTTCTGGTGATCTTCAGGAAGTTGAACATGGCGTTTACGTTCTTTCCCCATCTATCGTTGAAGTGACAAGAGAGGCAAAGGAAGAAAACACGCTCAAGGGTTTTCTTAACTGGAAATAATGGATAAAGCAGGGTTTATCAAAACCTTCCTGGAAGAGGATTCCTATAGAATGGCAAAGCTCTTTGAATCCCTTGAAAGAGCAAAGAGCTTCAGCTATTTCTTCTACACCGATGAGTTCTATACTCCGGGTGTGTGGAGCAGAATAAAAGAAATGAAGGACTACAGAGACATCGAGATCCTGGGAGAAGATTTTTTTGAAAGAAAGATCTTCGCAGTGAACTTTGATGGGTACAATCCGCTTTCTATCCTTGAAATAGAGCCACTGGACCCGAGAATCACGCTCACCCATAGAGACTATCTGGGTGCTGTGATGAGTCTTGGAATAGAGAGAGAAAAGTTCGGTGATATCTTCCTTAAAGACGGAAAGGCGTATCTTGTGGTTCTTGATTCCATGGCTGACTATATCAGGTCCAATCTCAGTCAGATCGGGCGGACAAGTGTCAGTGTCACTAAGTTTGATTATGATGAAAAAGTGTTGTTTCTTCAGCCGAATCTGATCAGGAGAGAAGCCGTCATTGCTTCACTGAGACTTGATGTGGTCGTGGCGGAGCTGGCTAAAACTTCAAGGTCCAAAGCCCTTGAAATGATCCAGCGAGGAATGGTTCTTCTGAACTATCACGAAACAAGGGATAAGGCTAAGGAAATAAAAGATGGTGACACGGTCACCATCAGAAGAAAAGGGAAATTCAAAATAGGACAGATTCTGGGAACCACCCAGAAGGGAAACCTGAGGATAGTGTTCTATCAGTTCGAGTAGGTTCAATTTTTTGTAGGAGGTATGTTCATGAAGATAACACCAGTAGAGATTACAAACAAAGATTTCAAAAGAACAATGAGAGGCTACAGTACAGACGAGGTAGATGAATTCTTAGATGAAATTGTTGAGGACTTCGAAGCGTTATATCGTGAAAATGCTAGCCTGAAAGATAAAATTGATAGCTTCAACGAGAAGCTCGAGCATTATGCAAGTCTTGAAAAGACGCTTCAGAGCACACTGGTACTGGCACAGAACACAGCTGATGCGACCAAGAATCAGGCAGAGAAGGAAGCGGAGCATATCTTGGAGAATGCTCATGCAAAAGCCCAGGGAATCATTGAAAACTCCAATAAGGAGAATGAGAGAATCAAGCGGGAATATGAGAAGTACAGAATGGAATTCATGAATTTCAAGATGAGGGTGCTGAACTTCATGGAAAGTCAGATGAGTTCATTCACGTCCTCATCCGATGAAATCGAAAGAGGAACTCTGGGGACAAGTTCGCTTCAGGTTACAGGTCTCCATCAGATGAGCGAGGTGAAGGCTGAGGAACCAGGCGAAGCAGAAACCATCAAATTAGAAGACTATCTGGATGATGAGCTTGAAATTAAGGGATAGTCATAGAGGATCAGGAGGCTTTCTTTAGAGAGTCTCTTTTCTTGTTAAGCCAGTGCCCATATGATAAGATATCTGGTGAGGGAAATGTTTATGGATGATTATTTGTTTAAAAAAGAGAATATCGTATTTATGGACAACATTTACCGCATTTTTGAAAGGCTGCCTAAAGATGCGCTTTTTGTCGTGGACAAAAAACTTTTCGGAATCTCATCAGAACTCAGAGAACTGGTGAAAGCTGAAAAAGTGTATCTCTATGAAGCTTCGGAAGAGAACAAGACCCTTTCCGCTGTGGAGAGGATCTATGATTTCCTTCTGAAACATCACAAATCTGAAACACTTGTCGGAATCGGTGGAGGAATCACTGGAGACGTCGCGGGCTTTGCGGCAGCAACCTTTAAACGTGGCATACCATTTATTCTCGTGCCCACAACACTTCTGTCCATGTGTGACAGTTCAGCTGGAGGAAAGTGCGGTGTGAACCATCAGGGGATCAAAAACTATATCGGTACCTTCAGAAAGCCCGATGAGATTCTGATCTGCACAGAATTTCTGAAAACCCTGGAAGAGGAAGAGCTGAAAAGCGGTCTTGGTGAAATCATAAAATACGGGCTTCTTGATCAGTCGGGTACGATCTTGGAAGACCTGAATAGAGATGTCAATGAGATAGCTGACCTTCCTCTTGAATCATTCATTCGCAGAGGGCTGATCATCAAGCTTAAAACCGTCGAGGAAGATTTCAGAGATGAAGGCATAAGAAACATTCTCAATTTGGGTCACAATGTTGCCCATGCTGTGGAAAGTGTGCTGCCTGGAAAAATCACCCATGGGGAAGCGGTAGCCCTTGGCCTTCTCACCGAGCTTTC
>DAMDIS010000186.1:1064-3487 GCA_032100885.1 Proteiniclasticum sp. | reverse complement strand
TTCTATTTTTAATTCTAACTGTTTTTGTTACGATTGAATCTATAATTCATACAATATCGTACATTAAGTTGAGTCAAACCTAATATAAATTCAATCTTTATTGCTATAGAGATGATTACAATAAAATTATATATCTATTGAATAGACAAACTCGAGAATTCTAATTAGACACTTTTTACAATTACCTGAATTTTAGTTATGCTGAAAATTGAATCTTCAAGAAGCTGACAATATCATCAAATATAAAGGGAGCATGATATATGGATATACTCGTAGAATTATTTCTCGAATTTCTCGTTGAAGGGACTGCCAAAGCGGCAGAATCTAAGAAGACGCCAAAACTGACGAGATTATTTGCTCTTGTTCTCATTATTTTGACGATGCTTCTTCTGTTTTTTCTGGCCTATATCAATCGAACGGAAAAGGAAATGATGGGGACTTTTATTGTATTTGGTAGTTTAATCGCCTTTTTTCTGCTGAATCTGTTTTATGATTATATGAAACTGAAAAACGCTGAAAGATAGAAGCTCCTGATTTACAGAAAAAAAGAGGTGAGACCAGATTTGGGAAGAGATAAGCGAAACACACTGATCATCGTACTGACGTTGGTTGTAACATCCTTAATCTACAGACTGATTGAAGGACGAACTGGAACATCCGGTTACAATCCTTTTACGGAAGGTTTCGATGGAAGAATTGTCGTGATTTTTGGATCCTATGCTGTAGTTACCCTTGCAGTCTATTTTGTGCTGAGCAGATTTGTCTTTAAGGAAAACCGTAAAAAGCAGGAATAATTCCTTTTTCTAGTGAGGGTTATCGGAAAATCAGACTGCTTTATTCTTATCCGTATGGAAAATGGGATTCGTTTGTTCGAATCCCATTTTTGTATATCATTTAATTCTAATAAGCGTCAATGAATCTCTGTATTTAGAAGAACAGCGAAACTGCAGTGTACACAAGAAGCAGCGCCATGATGGTATTGACAAGCCTTCCATGTTCCGAGAACAGTTTTCTGAACAGCGATCCGAAAAACGCCCATAAAATTGTACTTAAAAAGCCTGTGGATGTCAGAAGGATTGTAAAGAAAAAGAGTGTCACTCTGTCCTGATAATAGGGCAGAATATAGGAGCCTATGGCGGTTATGCTGTAGATGTAGAGCTTCGGATTGATGAACTGAAGAAGGACTGCTGTTGAAAATTTGGCATCGGTCATTCTGCTCGGCTTCAGATCCTTTCCGCTGGTGAAGATCTCATAGGCAAGGTAGAGCATATATCCTGCTCCGATGAAAATCATGATCGGCGCAACCTTTGGAATATAGCTGTAGAGGAGATTGGAGAAGAAGGTGCTGAGGAGCATGACGACAAAGGCTCCTGCGAAAACACCCAGATTGAACGGATAGCTCTTTTTAAAGCCCATACGGCTGGCATGGGTCATGGACATGATATTGTTCGGACCAGGTGTAACCGACATGATGATGATATAGGTGAGAAATGCAGTCCAGTTGAACATATAAGAGCCTCCCGTAGTGCTGATTTAATTTATTACCTATAACTTTAGGACCTAACCCTATGGTTGTCAAAGTATTTTTTATCATAAAAGACATGTCTATGCGACATGTCTCTATGGATCCGTTATGCTGTTTTTTCCGTTTCCAGTGCTTTGATGAAATCAAACTCGCTGATGATTCTTCTGAACCAGAAGGTATACTTTTCAGGACTGCTTTCCATGTCCAGTCTAAGATTCTCCAGTGAAATCCACTTATAGTCATTGACTTCGTTCTTATTGATTTCGGGTTTTCCATTGTAGCGTCCTATGAATACATGGTCGTATTCATTTTCGGTGACGCCGTTGTCAAAGGCAATCTCATAGGACATTTCGTGAACATGGGAAAGTTCGGTATCAAATCCCATCTCTTCCGGCAGTCTTCTATGAACTGCATGTATCGTGGTTTCGCCGTATCTCGGGTGACTGCAGCAGGTGTTGCTCCAAAGACCCGGTGTATGATATTTATCTAAAGCTCTCTGCTGAAGCAGAAGCTCGTTCTTGTCATTGAAGACAAAGATGCTGAAGGCTCTATGCTTGACACCTTTAAAGTGTGCTTCTTCTTTGCCCATATATCCCAGAAAATTATCTTGTTCATCCACAAGGATCAGTATATCTTCCATTTCTTCTTTCTCCATTTCATTTAATGATTTTGACTATTATAACCAATAATAACATTTTGGGCAATCTCATCGTTTCCAGTCTTTTACCATAAATTAAGATGAATTTAAAATCTTTGGGATATATTCATAATATTGACGAATTGAATTACAGAATGTCAGTAATGCTGCAGATAATTTGCAAGAAAATTTTACTGACCCGGGAGGACAACATGAAGGAATTTTCCAAAGACACCATCATCGATTTCAAGGAGACGGACC
>DAMDIS010000186.1:0-975 GCA_032100885.1 Proteiniclasticum sp. | reverse complement strand
GGCATGGTCTGGGTGCTCTACTCCTGGAAGCTTCATCTTGATGAAGGGGACTACTATGCAAAGAAACTGACCTTTACGACTTTTGCGCTCTTTCATAGAGACATCTACTCTCACCGATATTTCTATGTCACTGACGAAGAGGGGAATATGGTGGGCTATGCGCTGTCGGTGTGGATCGTCATTGATAAAGACAGAAGAAAGATGGTGAAGATTCCATCGCCCGTGAAGGAAGTCTATACCGGCGGGCTGGACGAAATTCTGTCTTCACGGCAGCAGGAGATTGTAAATGCTCTTGATCCTGCTCCACTAAAGAAAAGAAAGAATGTGGACTACACCCATGAAAAGACGATCGAGCTGAGATTTCAGGACATCGACAGCAATCAGCATGTGAACAACACCGTATACATCGGATGGGCAATGGAGTCACTGACAACAGACAGCGACGAGAAGTTCCTCATAGAAAACGTGCCTGAGGACATGTCCATCGTCTACAAGAAGGAAAAACTGCCTGGCGGAAATGTTCTTGTGAAGACCGAGCAGAAGGACAGACACTCCTATCATGAAATACTGGATGAAGAAGGCTGTCTTCTGTCCATCGTGGAGATAAAATGGAAAAAACGAAAAACAGACGGTATCTGAAAAGCGGAAAACTGAGGTATGTCGTCTTTATTCTGGCTTCAGTCTTCATCCTCACATTTATCGTGATTGAAGGGCTCATCATCTACCATGCCTCAAAAAGTACCGAGGAAAGGGCGGATGTCCTCATCATACTCGGTGCAAGGCTCTATGGAAGGACTCCCTCGCCATCACTTCAGTTTCGGCTGGATGAAGGTTATGCCTACCTTACTGATCACCCCGATACCCTAGCGGTGGTCTCAGGAGGCATGGGCAGAGGCGAGGAGATCCCGGAGGCTTCCGCCATGAGGGACTACCTTCTTGAAAAAGGGATAGCCCCTGAGAGGCTCCTCACCGAAG
>DAMDIS010000185.1:1941-3545 GCA_032100885.1 Proteiniclasticum sp. | reverse complement strand
GTTTATGTCGGTGAAATCGCAAGATTCTTCGCAGGAGACCCTACTGCAGGTGCCATCACAGCAGCTGAATATCCGCTGAAGATATTTGGTCTGCCAGCTGCAGCTCTTGCCATCTACATGAGAGCGCTGCCTAAGCATAAGAAAGCCATCGGTGGTGTCATGCTGACAGCGGCACTTACCTCCATCATTACAGGTATTACAGAGCCGATCGAATTCGCATTCATGTTCGTAGCTCCAATCCTTTATGTTGCACATATCTCACTGGCATTTGCAGGCGGACTTTTGATGAATCTCTTCCAGGTCAGACTGACCGAGACATTCACATCATCACTCATCGACTACATCGTCAGTATCTCGACAGGCAATGCCGGTAACCCATGGGCACTGCTTCCAGTTGGTATCGTCATCGGACTTGGATACTTCTTCGTGTTCTACTGGCTCATCAAGAAATTCAATCTTAAGACACCGGGAAGAGACGAGGAAGAAAATGAGAAGGCTGCTGTTCCGGTCACGGAAAAAGCCATGGAAGTTCTGAAGGCCTTAGGAAATGCTGAAAACATCAAAGCTATAGATGCCTGCATCACAAGACTGAGGCTGGAAGTCTACGATACAAAGAAAGTGGACAAGAAGAGATTGAAGGACCTTGGTTCACCAGGAGTCATGGAAGTTGGTGCCACAGGAATCCAGGTGATTTTCGGAACTGCAGCTGAAGGTCTCAAGGATGAAATCAAAGCCATCATGGAAAACCCTCAGGAAGTGACTGTAGTCGAATCTGCTGCTCCTGCTGAAGCAGCTGTTGAGAGAACAGGCGGGGAAACCGTCATGACTTCACCCATGAAGGGAAAGATTCTTGATCTTACAGAAGTGCCAGATGCGCTCTTTGCAGAAAAAATGATCGGTGACGGATTTGCTGTTGAACCTTCAGAAGGGTATGTGGTGTCACCGGTAACAGGTGAAATCGCCCATATATTCGAAACCAATCATGCCCTTGCCATCATCACGGAATCAGGTCTTGAAGTGCTGATTCACATCGGAATCGATACGGTGAAGATGGAAGGAAGAGGCTTCACAAGACTCTCTGAAATCGGACAGAAAGTCGAGAAGGGAACCCCTCTCATGAAGTTTGACCTGGAACTGGTCAAAAAGGAAGCGAAGTCCAGCATTACCGAAGTGGTTGTAACCAATATGGATAAAGTCAAGGACATGAAAATCATCGCATCCGGTGATGTCACACCAGATGATGAAGTGCTGATCGTAAGATAAGCTCATCCCATAATAGAGATCAGACTGCTGCTTTAATAAAGGCGGCAGCTGGTCTTTTTAATTGAATCAGACACTGAACCGGTCAGCTTGAAATTTGGCTTTGCTGGAGTTAAGACATATAATGGAAGAGACACAAAACCCTGGAACAATGTGGTAAGTTAGAAGAAAATTGCTGTCTATATAAAGGAAGGAAGATAAAATGACGGATATACGAAAAGTGACGATACTCAGTGACATGGATGGAACGCTGGTCTCAAGTGACGGAACTGTATCAGAGAAAAACAAGGAAGCGATACGCAGGTTCATCAGTGCCGGCGGGTATTTCGGCATTGCCACCGGAA
>DAMDIS010000185.1:452-1931 GCA_032100885.1 Proteiniclasticum sp. | reverse complement strand
TGTGCTCAATTATACCCAAGGGGTGGAAATCAATGCGCCATCAGTACTTTATAACGGTGCCATGCTTTATGATTTTCATGCAGGCAAATCTCTCAGGGTGGAGTCGCTGCCGAAGGAGGAACTGACTGATCTCATAAAACTGGTTCAGAAGAGGTATCAGAATATCATGATTCATATCTATACTCCGGATACCTGCTATATTGTTTCCCAGGAGAAGGATGCGGATGAGAAGATCCTCAGCGATCACCTGCCGGCTGTTTTCGCGGCACTGGAAACGGCGGTGAATGAACCGTGGATTAAAATTCTGCTGGCGGGAAGAAATGAAGACCTTAAGGCAATCGAAAAGGAACTTGATCAGATTGGAGATCAGCATATGCGATGGGTGTATTCAGCGGATATCTATCTTGAAATCCTTCCGGAAGGCGTGTCTAAAGCTGCCATGATATCTAAAATGAAGGAGATACACGGCGGGGATCATACAGTGGTTGCCCTCGGTGATTTCTATAATGATCTGGAGATGCTGAGAGAAGCGGATTTCGGGATCGCCATGGGGAATGCTCCGGATGAGGTCAAAGCGGTGGCAGATATGGTCACTTTGACAAATGACGAGGGCGGGGTTTCAGAAGTGATTGAATCATTGCTCTCAGGAAGGCTTGATATCGGGAAAAAGCGTAAGTAATTTGCGAAAGGACGGTTTCCATGCTGGGCAGCCGTCTTGTTTTCTGATCTGCTCTTACTGATGCTTATTTCAGCGTGTCAAAAATCAAATATTACAAATGTCAAAATGATAAGAAGTGCATAATTTCATTAATAAACACAAATAGGATGTTGGAGAAAGTCTGAATAATCATCTATTCAAGAAATTAAAACAAGTTAAAAAAAGACCTTCAACACAGGTCTTATTTGTTAATGCCATTTATTTTATTTTTTCAATGTCATCATTTTTCCGCTTCTTCTCAATAAAAACCCAAATGTAATAGAATGCCCAAAATACTAAGGCTACAACTATGGCATATTGTTTTTGACCCACAGGAAGATAAATCGATAAAAGAACTCCAATAAGTAAAAATGGTGGAGCAAGTATTGCGTATTTTTTCCAATGCATAATATTCACACTCCTTTTATATTCATATATTACCATATAATTACAAATTTCTATTCTGATCGTGAAAAACAACAAACTTTACGAAACAGCCTATATTTATTATTTTCTCTATCATATTTCTGAGAGCCAATGATTTTTCAGGAGATATACACAAATATCCAATCATGAATGATATATTAAGCTGTTAAATCTATGTTAGTAGTTTATTCTCTGTCCGTTCAGAGTTCTTTCACGACATGTTTCAAACTTCTGTTTAAACTGATTCTAAGATTAAATCATATAGGAGGCAAACAAATGAAACGTATCGTAGGTATATTCAATACAGAGGATAGAGCCCTTAAGGCAATACATAGACTGAGAGAAGACGGTTATCG
>DAMDIS010000185.1:0-442 GCA_032100885.1 Proteiniclasticum sp. | reverse complement strand
CAACAAGGAAAGCTACGACCGTCTGTCACGTGTTGTGGGAGATGATGTGGTCAGAGATGTGGACGTGTCGGCTGAGAGCACTGCATCTAAAGCTGCATCAGGTACAGCCATAGGCGGAATCGGCGGGTTCCTTCTCGGACTGGGTGCACTGGCTATCCCTGGCGTAGGGCCGATTGTGGCAGCAGGACCGATCGTCGGTGCCATTACCGGTGCAGTTGCCGGTGGAACCATAGGTGGTATTGCAGGCGCTCTCACAGACTATGGCATTGATGAGGAAGATGCACGTGTTTATGAGGAAAGAATCAATCAGGGAGACGTAATGGTTCTGGTGGATGATGACGAAACCAGAAGAGATCATGTCTATGACAATTTCTATGAAAATGAGAGCTACAACAGAGAAGCCTATAGAAGAGATGGGTACAGAAAAGGAGATCCGGGACTG
>DAMDIS010000184.1:2554-3696 GCA_032100885.1 Proteiniclasticum sp. | reverse complement strand
TCCGATGAACTTCTGAATGCCGCCATTGCCGAAATCAAGGCACAGATCCAGAAAGAGAAGGATGACAATAACGGTGAAATCACACTTGTCACCATCACAAACATCGTAAATACAGTCATCAACAACTACAATCTGGACGGCGTCATTACAGAAGAAAACAAGCAGAGACTGATCTCTCTCATGGAGAAATTCTCCAAGCTCGAATTCACAGATGAACAGAAGACTGCCATCAAAGACTTCGGTGAGAACCTCATTGAAGGCGGCGGTAAGCTCATGGACGATGTGAAGTCCACATGGGAAGGCCTTGATGAAGATGTCAAAACCGGAATCACCGGTTTCTTCAGAAACATCATGGATGCCATAGCAGACTTCTTCAAGAGCCTGTTTAACTAACCAAGGCAGAACTGACGCTCAATAAAAGCATATAGAACATCAAAAGGCAGAGCCTCATGCACATAAAGAGTCATGGGCTCTGCCTTTTTGTTTCCAGTATATTCTATTCCAGAATTGATTTCAGCATGAATACTATTCTTCAGGTTCGGCTTTCCAGTGGACATCTATGGAAGCCCGGTCACTTTTAAGATTGACTGCTTCATTCCCTTTGACCAGCATGATGATCTCGATTGTCCCATCCAGAGATTCCTTGATCCGCTGGCTCATTTCTCCTTTTTGCGGTGATGCCAGTGCCACCGGATTGGACTGTCTCGCTGTCAGCGTCACGGTGTATTTTCCTTTTCTCACTGTTGCCGTAAAGGAATCCGTTGAAGCATGGAAATTCAGCATCCTGGCCCCTTCAATGGAACTGAACCGGTACTCCTCGCCTTCATGATGAAGGACAAGAAAGAAACCTTTCGCAAATCTTCCAAGAACAGGAACAGTGGCATAGCTAAATACAAGGGCGCTGGAGTCCCATCCGTTGGCATGAGCCCAGACATATTCCCTCGGAAAACTTGTCCCCCAGTCCTTCTCTATATATCCGTCCGCCTCATTTATCGCCCATGACTCTTCCCCGATTTTAAGCTGTCCGTTTACACTGTGGTACATACTGATGATCGAATGATTGCATTCGTTGGGAAAATGAGTCAGCCAGCCCATGATGTTCGGTTTTAAAAATGAAGTTCTGATGGGCGTGAATGGACCGA
>DAMDIS010000184.1:2005-2544 GCA_032100885.1 Proteiniclasticum sp. | reverse complement strand
CCGAAAGCGAAGTCCCCTTTTACGGGAACGCCTTCTATATCGAAATCCAGTTTCATGCCTTTCTCTGAAAGCTCATTTTTACCGATATTCAGAACAAATGGCTCTTTCTGCCATTTCAGCTCTTCCATGGGAAACCTGATGTAGGTCGTCTCATGCCTGAGACTGTTTGTGAACTGAATAAAAGCGTGCTCTGTTTCCTTATGGGTCGAATATCCCCAGATAACCGAAATGATCAGATCATTTTCCTGATCGTCGATCTTACTGAACCATCCTTCAAAGGATTCGGACTTTTCAAGACCCACCATGATTCCAAACTGTTTCATCCTAACCACCCTTGTCTCTCTTCTCTTTTTCGTTATTATCTCACAGTTTTACCCTAATGTATCAGAACGGTTTCCTGTTTTCTTCAAAAGTATTCTCCTGATCCTTGGCCTGTTGTATCTCTGGGCAATGATGCAGGGAAGATTAAGAAGAAGAGCGTAGGCAATCATCATCCATAGCACATAAAACGGTGTGAAGAAACCGAAGACCCAGAAAAA
>DAMDIS010000184.1:335-1972 GCA_032100885.1 Proteiniclasticum sp. | reverse complement strand
TTTCTGTGGACAGGTCTTTCAGATTCTTTTTCTGATAGCCCTTTTTTCTCCAGACTTTGCCCCCATCAGGAAGCAGTCCTTTCCAGCGCCTTACCTTAAACACCTTCTGATAGAATTCTCCGCCCCGCTCAAATCTATGCTGACGGAAGAAAAAAGAATCAGGATCAAAATACCGGTCAGGTATTAAAATGCAGATGAGTACAGTACCTGCCTGAATGATCCCCCACAGGATGAAGCATAAAATGATCGTTACCGGTTTCGAGAGAAAAATCACTCTCATGGCGCTTCACCCGTATCAATCTTTCGACCCTTCCAGGTGACCTTAAGTCCAAATACCTTCTTAATAAGAGACACTGTAAATACCCCCAGAAACACAAGAAGAACAGGAGGGTAGAATATTGTCGACCACAGATGGTACTGCCCGATTTCTCCTGAGATCACATTCAGGATGATGACCCATAAAATGTAGAGCAGGCTGTAAATCAGAACCCACACAGGATCTGAGGAGATCAGGTATCCGAAAAGATGTAGTGGTACTGAGGTCAGTGAGGTGACCCATAGAAACACGAGAAAAAGAAGAAATATCGGCGTTTTCGAGGCACCCGACGCAAAATTCTTTGTCCATCCTTCAAGAAGACTTCTCAGACCTTCCCCATACATTCTGTAGGAGATATCCTTGTCACCCATAAAAATACGGAAAGGCAGATTTTTCTTTTTCATCTCAAGTCCCAGAGAAACATCATCGACGACACTGCTCTTTATGACTTTATGACCACCGACCCTCTCATAATCCTTCCGTGAAATGAGGATGAGCGGTCCGTTAAGCCCGGTATTTATGGGCTCTTTCAGGGCAGAGCCGTTGGCTGCAAACTGCAGAAGATTGAAAAGCAGAGAAAACTGTTCGTAGACTTTTTCCGTTTTATGGAAGGGCTGCACAGAAACTGCAGCTTCCGATTCTGAAAATCCGCTTACCAGTCTTCTTACTCCATCCTTTCCCAGCCTGACGTCGGCATCAATGAAAAGAAGAAGCTCTCCTTCTGCAGCATCTGCACCAGTCTGGCATGCCCAGGATTTACCCAGCCATCCATCGGGCTTGTTTTTTACAGTCAGAAGCTTGACACCATAAGACTCCGCTATGACTGCCGTGCCATCTTCTGACCCGTCATCTACACAGATGATTTCTTTCGGAATAAGGGACTGATTCCTTAAATCAGAAAGCAGCAATGGAAGATTTTTCTCCTCATTTCTTGCAGGAATAATGACTGAAACGGATGGAAATCGGCTCCTTTTCCTCTTTTCTTCTGGCAGCTTCGGGATATGATAAAACAGTATCGCTGTCGAGAGCAGTCCAGCCAGTGCGATGAAAAGGTCCAGTATGTCCCTGTTCACGGCTTTGTTCCTTTCAGCATTTTACGCACTTCATCGGCTGCAAGTTTACCCGTCAGGATGGAAACTGGAAGACCTGAGGGACTGAATGTCCATTGTCCGCACTGATAGACGTCCTCTATCGGGGTCGTCACAGATTTTGCGATCTTTTTGAAGCGGTTTTCTGCAGGCATCTCCCCTGTGAATGCCCACCCGGTGATCGCGCCATGGGCATTCGAGGTTTCACGCTCGATGGTCAGCGGTGTGGAACA
>DAMDIS010000184.1:0-259 GCA_032100885.1 Proteiniclasticum sp. | reverse complement strand
CTGTAGTCCATCAGCGTACTGATGATGAGTCCCGTCTTCCCTTCCGGCGCCAAAGATTCATCTCTTAAAGCGGGACAGGAGATTTCATAGGTCGTCAGTTTCAGGTAGGACCTTACCCACTCGTTCATTGCCTCCATCCCCTGTTCCATGGAATCATCATAGGAAGGAAGCTTTGACAGGCCCTTTGTCACTGAGGTATAAAACGCATGGGCACCACATTTCCCCTTAAAGTAGTCAGGACTTAAACTGGTTCCGATAT
>DAMDIS010000183.1:0-3731 GCA_032100885.1 Proteiniclasticum sp. | reverse complement strand
AATTTGGAGAAGGGTGATTTATAAGCCCTTTTCCACCATGAAATCCGAATACCCGTTTATTCTAGCGTGTGGATTCTGAGGCTTACGACTCATTTTGGAGGCCAGATCGATGTTTCTAGTCATGAGAAGATCAGCGTTGATATATCGGTACAGGGTGTTTGTGCAGACCATCTCCTGTGGGCTGAAAAGGTCCAAATCTTTGGCTTGACCGACCACAGCGTCAGGAGAGTACTTCTCCTCTTTCATGAGCTTGTCTGCATGAGAGAGGAACTTGCTGCAATTAAGGAACTTGGGCTTGGGCCCAACGTTAGCTTTCTTTCTGTCAGCAATTGCCTGTGCTGTCTCGGCAAAATATTTGAGCACAGTCTTCCCTGCAATGATCTGCTTAACGCTGCCACGCTTCAGCTCTCTTGAGACGGTGGAACGGTTGACGCCGAGCTCTCTAGCGATGTCGGCGGGTTTGTAGCCATTCTTCACCATGAATTCAATAAGAGTCCTTTGATGGAAGAGAAGGTGTTTAAACTTGTTCTTGGATGTGTTAGAATCAGTCTGAGCCATAAGTTGCTTTCCTTTCATATCTGGTGTGTTTCGTCGCTTACCATGATATCTGGAATCATCTTATGGTTCAATCTTTTTTAACTTGTTGCATTTAATTTTACAATCGGCCATATATAATCAAATAAAGAATATCCTATTTAACTCGGAGGATACTTTATGAATAGTAGATTACAATATGCACTAAAAAATACTGAAATTGTGTACATTGAGGATGTTGACAACGGTCTTAAATGTGGATGTACATGTCCTTCGTGCGGACAAACCCTTGTTGCTAAAAAAGGAAAAATCAAGATTCATCATTTTGCTCATTTTGATTCAGAAGAATGTAAGGGTGCTCTTGAAACTTCTCTACATATGCTTGCTAAAGAAATACTTGCGGAAGAAAAATGTATAAAACTTCCACCTGTTTATTTAAGTTTTAGACCTGGATCATATAAAGATGATGAACTTGTCTACGAAGAAAAGATGATAAGATTTGACAAAGTTTATTTGGAAAATAAGATAGATAATATAGTTCCAGACATTGTTGTTGAGGTCAAAGGTTCACAGTTGTTTGTTGAGATTTATGTTACTCATGATGTAGATGATGTGAAATTATCTAAAATAGAAAGTATGAGTATATCAACTTTGCTTATAGATTTGAGCTCAATAGATCAAGTTATCTCAAAAGATACACTACGAGAATTGTTGGTTGAAAGAGTTGATAATAAAAAGTGGATATATAACAAAAGGGAACGAGAAATATACAGGCGTTTCCGAGCTAAAGCAAGACCATTTGAGAATGCTGAAAAAGGGGATGGAACCTTTTGCCCACAGTACTTATATGGTTACAAAGGTGTATCATCTGCCAGATGGGTAGATTGTGTACACTGTGAATATTGTTTTTCAATTTCAGGCGAGGTAAACTGTCTTGGGTATAGTGGAGTCTCTAAAATTGCAGATCTTAACAATCCATGTCTGGCAGAGATTGCAATCAAGCTGAAAAAAGAAAACCGGATAAAACCTGAATGGCTTGAAGGAACCCAGTGTAAGATATGTAGGCAAGGATATTTGGTAATAAGAAACGGGAAAAATGGAAACTTCCTAGGCTATAGTAAGTATCCCAATTGCAGGAACACTATCAAAATATGATTGCTCTTAACTCAAAGAAAATATTTATGATGAGGTAATTTATGAATAGGCACCAGTTACCGGAGTACTTATTTAATGAAATTCATATCGTTGAACCGTATCCTAATAAAGTTAAACCTGTATTGGAAATGATAGATGTTACAGCGTTCTTTCCTGGAGGTCAAGGACTATGGCTTGAAGATGACTCAGAACTAACTCCTGATATTTTAGTTCTAGGTCATGACTTTTCTACGGTTACAGAGTATAACAAGATGCTTGCTTCAAGACAAAACGAAATAAACTCACCGACATGGAGAGAGTTGAGAAAATTATTTCAAGCTGCAGGTATTGATCTAAATAGGTGTTTCTTCAGTAATGTTTATATGGGCTTGCGAGATGTAGTATCTATGACAGGTGTTTTTCCTGGATCCAAGGACAAAGAATATGTAAAAAGAAACCAGAACTTTTTAAGGCTCCAGATTCAAACGTTGAAACCCAAAGTTATAATCACACTCGGAAAACCGGCTTCAGTTAATCTCTCGATCTTATCGGAACAACTAATCGAGGAGTGGTTTGAAGGGAGAGCCTTAAGTACTCCAAATAACGGATTAAAAAGAAATGTTATGATAGACGATCATCCTTATATTTGCGTTGCACTCGAACACACATCAATGCGAAACCAAAACGTTAAGAGAAGAATGTATGAGAACAAAAGCGGTCTATATTCAGGAAGCATAGCAGAAATCGAAATGCTAAAAGATGCACTGTTTACCCCCCTAGGGGGAGTCTAAATCGCTACAACCTTTGCTGCTCCTTACCACGCCTCCCTGCCGTGTGGAAAAACGCGAAATTCAATAGGGGGGATACCGCAGAATATAAAGGCGAGTATTCCGAAGATTGGTATTTAGGACTTTAGCGGAAATTTAGAATCAAATGAATACGATAAATTGTTCAATATAGGACTGTTAAACAACTACTGAAAGGTAATGTTTAGCAGTCTTTTTATCTAGAAACGAAAGGAAGAAGGTTTATGACAGATTACCAGATGAAACAGATCAGAGAGTTCAGATTGAAGGGGGTTTGTTATAAGGCTATCGCTTCCGTGACTGGGCTTTCCAGAGATATTGTCATGAATTATTGCAAGAGTAATAATCTTGATGGGCATTCAGAAGTTGTTTCGATCAATCTTCAGGAAAAGATGAAGAAAGGGACAGCCTGAATGAACTGTGGTGATGAAATGATCCAGTCATCTACTGGAAGAAGAAAGAAATACTGTTCTTCAGATTGCAGGAGAACTTATTGGAAGAACCATTCCCATCAGATCAACAGAAAAGAAACAGCGTTCTATGAAAAGAGATGTGTATACTGTGGTGATGACTTTAAGGTCTATGGAAACAAAGGCAGAAAATACTGCAGCCATGAATGTTATGTAAGAGACAGATTTTGGAGAGAAGAAGATGGAAGGGATCCATATACGGGAACTTCTAGTAATGAGGAGAGAAGACATGAGTGATATGAAATGGAGATCGATTCCCGTAGGGGACCTAAAACCTGCAGATTACAATCCAAGGAAGAAACTGAAAGCTGGAGACAAGGAATACGAGAAGATAAAGAATTCCATCATGGAGTTTGGTTATGTGGAACCGATCATTGTGAACGAAGACATGACAGTGATTGGTGGACATCAGAGATTGACCGTTCTTAAAGATATGGGGTATGAAGAAGTCCAATGTGTGGTTGTGAATATTCCAGATGAAAACAAAGTGAAAGCGCTGAACATTGCGCTGAATAAAATATCAGGTGAATGGAATGAGCAGCTCCTGGCAGATCTTCTTGTTGATCTTCAGACTGCAGATTTCAATACTGACTTCACAGGCTTTGAAGCTCCAGAGATTGAACAGCTCTTCTCTAAAGTGCATAACAAGGAAATCACGCGCGAACCTCACCAAAGGCAGCACAGAGCGTAGACGAGTTTACTCCGGTCGGTATGCATTATCGGGAATGGTTTTCTGCGTACATTGTGGGGACATATTCCGCAGAATCAAATGGAACAATCGCGGTTG
>DAMDIS010000182.1:3504-3741 GCA_032100885.1 Proteiniclasticum sp. | reverse complement strand
CTCGGAGGTTTCCTTCTCGGTACTCCCCATAAATCATACCTATGAGTTCAACCTTCATGTACTCGGGTGCATCTATGGTGGGATGACTTTATGTTTCAACGACAGCATCAAGCATGTCAAGGAGAACCTCCTGACTTATCAGCCGGGCATGACACTCATGGTGCCTATGATCGTTGAGTCCCTGTACAAGAACATCTGGAAAGAAGCGGAGAAGACCAACCTCTCCAAGCATCTTCG
>DAMDIS010000182.1:1224-3494 GCA_032100885.1 Proteiniclasticum sp. | reverse complement strand
AATCTCAAAGTCATCGTCTGCGGCGGAGCACCGCTTAGGCCAGACATCGTGAAAGGGTTTGATGATTTCGGAATTTCGATCTACAACGGGTACGGCATTACGGAGTGTGCACCTCTGATTTCATCAAACTGCACATTAAAGAGCGTACCTGGGTCTGTAGGCTATGTGGTTCCTGATAATCTGGTCAGAATTGCCGACACTGACGATGACGGTATCGGAGAAATCCAAGTTCAGGGTGACAATGTCATGATGGGTTACTATAAGGATCCCGTATCCACGAGAAAGACCTTTACCAGCGACGGATGGTTCAAGACAGGGGATCTCGGGTATATCGACAGGAAAGGGGCGCTCTACATCACCGGAAGGGAAAAGAATCTCATTATTCTTGCCAACGGCAAGAATGTGCATCCGGAAGAACTGGAAGAGCATATTCTTGAAAATCTTTGCTATGTCAAAGAGGTGGTGGTCTATGCCCCGCTGTCCCAGGATGGCCAGGACGTCATGATCATGGCTGAAGCTTTCATCGACCAGGATTATCTGATCGAGGTGGGGATTGACAGGGCAAAGGAAAACCTTAAGGAAGATATACAGAAACTCAATAAAAAGCTGTCTGTCTACAAGCGCATCCATGACGTGAAACTGCGTGAAGAGGAATTTGAAAAAACATCCACAAGAAAGATCAAAAGACACTGCATTGAAAATAAGGAGGTAGCTGTACATGCTCAACATCATTAATAAACTGATTATGGAATACATAGAAGTAAACGAAGAAGACCTGAAGCCGGAGACAAATCCTGTGAGAGACCTGAACCTGAATTCATATGATTACATTTCAATCATCGGACGCATCGAGTCCGAACTGGGGATTGAAATCGATGAAAGAGAACTGAGAAATATCCAGACGCTGGGAGAGCTTGACGAGTACATCAAGTCAAAGATGATGAAATGATCTATTCCTGCTACTTTGAAGGGGCAGATCTCATCACCCGTGAAAGGCAGAGCGAAGTGGCAGAGGAGCTTCTACGGATCGGACTTAAGAGGGAGTACGGAATCCATGAAGATGAAGTGATCAGAAACAGATCCGGAAAGCCGAGTCTGAAAGAAAACCGCAGCATACAGATCAGCATTTCTCACTGCGATAATGCGGTCACCGTGATTCTCTCAAAAAAACGTGTGGGGATCGATATCGAGAAGGTGAGAAGCTTCAATGCATCAGCGGCAGGAAGAATACTTTCTTCCATTGAGCTCGAAGAGCTTAAGATGAGCAGCAGAAAGGATGCTGCCTTCTTCAGATACTGGACCCTGAAGGAGAGCTACATCAAAGCCCTTGGCTGCGGATTCTCCTATCCGGTGAAAAAACTACGTATCACTTTCACGGAGGAGAAGATCATCAGCAACAGACCTTATGCAGAATTTCATACTATGGAAGGAAGAAACGGATACATCACATCAGTTTGTCACCTCGGCAAATCAGAAACAGCCGATGAGGACCTCAGAGAAATCAGAATAACGATACCTTAGGAAGGATGAACGTCATGGAAAACTTAATGATTAAACCTATTGAAGAAACAGATGAAAAGGCAGTGGAATCCACACTGGAAAATACCATCAGATTTGAACAGGTCAAAAAGATCTATCGTATGGGCGAATATGATATTGAAGCTCTGGCGGGCATCGATTTCAGCATCGAGAAGGGACAGTTTGTCATCATAGCCGGGGCATCAGGAGCAGGAAAAAGTACCATCCTGAATATCCTTGGCGGTATGGATTCCATGACATCGGGAAAGGTCTCTGTCTATGGCAAGGAGCTCAGCAGTCTTTCGCCCAAAGAAATGATTTCCTACAGAAGATATGATGTGGGATTCGTCTTTCAGTTCTACAATCTGGTGCAGAACCTGACGGCGAAGGAAAACATCGAGCTCGCGTCACAGATCGGAAAGGATCCCCTTGATGTGGACGAGGTCATCGAAGGTGTCGGTCTTTCATCAAGAAAAAAGAATTTTCCCTCTCAGCTTTCCGGAGGAGAGCAGCAGAGGGTCGCCATCGCAAGGGCACTTGCAAAGAATCCGAAGCTTCTTCTCTGCGATGAACCCACAGGTGCACTGGACTACGAAACAGGAAGAGCAATTCTTAAGCTCCTGCAGGAAACCTGCAAAAAAAGAGACATTACTGTTGTCGTCATCACGCACAATCTGGCACTGATTCCCATGGGTGACAAGGTCATCAAAATCAAAAGCGGTCTTGTGGACAGCACAATCGAAAATAAGGAG
>DAMDIS010000182.1:0-1180 GCA_032100885.1 Proteiniclasticum sp. | reverse complement strand
ATAGAGTGGTAGAAATGAAAAAATCACTCCTAAAAGACGCATTCAGGCAGATATTCAAATACCCGGGCCGATTCATCTCCATCTTTACCATCGTTGCCATCGGTTCCGCTTTTTTCGCCGGAATCAAGACGGCTGCACCAAACATGAAATATACCGCCGATCAGTACTACGACACCTACAACATGATGGACATCAGGCTTCTTTCCACCATGGGATTTGTTGAGGAAGATCTTGAGGCGGTAAAGGAGATTGATGGCGTCAAGGAGGTTGCACCATCCTATTTTCAGGATGTGACCTCCACAGTAGGTTCTCTTGAACTGGTTTTTCGCATTCATTCCATACCTAATGACGCCAAGGACAGAGAGTTCATCAATATGCCGAAGATTGTGGAAGGAAGACTTCCGGAAAAACTTGGAGAATGCATCATAGAATCCAGCCAGAACATGGACCTTGGCATTGAGATCGGAGACAAGCTTTCGGTATCTTCAGGAAAGAAGGAAGATCTGTCGGACAAGCTTGCAAGCTCCGAATTCACTGTAGTGGGGAAAGCGGTATCTCCGTACTACCTCACTTTTGACAAGGACTCTTCGGATATCGGCAGCGGAAAAGTGAATTTCTTCATGATGACCGTAGAAGAGGAATTTCTGTATCCTGTATTTCTTGAGCTCCTTGTGACGGTGGACGATGTCAGGGATATGAATTCATATTCGCGAGAATATGAAAAGAAAATCGAAGTGGTGAGCAATCAGATCGAAAACATGGGATCTGACCGTGCACTCTTAAGGCTTGAAGCCATAAAAGCGGAAGCCACAAAAAAGCTTGATGAAGGCAGAAAGAAACTTGCTGAAGAAGAGGAAAACTACAACAGACAGATTTCTGATGGTGAAGCTGAGCTTGCAGCAGCAAGGGATCAGATCGTTGAAGGAGAGGCCACCCTTGAGACGGAGAAGAAGAACTATGCGATCCGTGTTCAAGATGCGGAAGCCAGAATAAGAGACGGTGAAAGACAGCTGGCCGATGCCAGAGCGGAATACAATGCGGGACGAACAGCGTACAACAATGCTGTGGCAGAATACGGGGACGATCTCGCGCAGCTTGACAGCGCATCACAGTCCCTTAAAGGGGTACAGACCGATGCGGCGGCCCAGAGAGAAAGCGTAGCCGCATCTCTCGCAGGTGC
>DAMDIS010000181.1:2997-3768 GCA_032100885.1 Proteiniclasticum sp. | reverse complement strand
CGTTCCATCCGAGGACAATAGTGTACCATCTAAATCTGATACCACCATGGTGATCCTATGTTTTCTTTGATGTTCCATATCTGTTCCCACGCGCCTTTCATGCAAAAAAAGGATTCCGAAGGAACCCATTTTTTCTACATCTATTACTCGAGGTTGAATTTTTCCGCTGCTGCATCGATTGCCGCTCTGCATCTTCTTACGCCGGCACTGTAGCCTTCTGGATCTTTAAAGATTGCGGAAGATAAGACAATGACATCTGGATTGCATTCAATGAGCAGGTCCATGTTGTCTGCTCTAAGTCCACCATCTATGGCCAACTCACAGGAAGGGTTTTTCTCATCAATCATTCTTCTGGCTCTTCTTACTAGGTCCAGGACACTCTTTCTCCATCCCCAGTTGTCCAGTCCATCGGTCTCATCCACTCCGTGGGTGACGATATGGAGTCTGTCTATATCATAGATGGACTCTTCCACAAAGCTTAATGGTGCATAACAGCCGATAGTGAGTCCCACTTTCATGTTTCTTTCTCTACACCAGTTGATGATGTAAGCCAGCTGTGCTCCGATGAAATGCTCTGCAGGAATAATGATCATATTGGCACCCGCGTCATACATCTGTTCAATGTACATCTTGTCCATACTGACGGTATAGATGTGATTTTCTATTGGTAGTTCTGTTTCAGGTCTGATGGCACTTACAATCTGATGCCCTCCCATGAGCTTCATGTTCTGAAGATCATGCATGTCTGCTGCGTCTGAATGGATAATGTCT
>DAMDIS010000181.1:0-2987 GCA_032100885.1 Proteiniclasticum sp. | reverse complement strand
AATGATCATATTGGCACCCGCGTCAAATCTCCATGGCAACCGATGAAACACGGCAATCCATACCGTAATGATATGGTAAAAAATAACCAATCATCTCAGACGGTAGGGATCATTCTTTTTATCGAAAAATGGTTTCACAAGCTTTCTCAGTATATCCGTATCCTTACTATCAAATAGTGGATTCAAATAAAGTACAGGTACTTCTGTTATGCCTTTCAGCTCAATGGTGGTGAAAATAAGATCAATGCCTTCTAGCTCCTGGTCATAGATGGAGAAATAGCTGGCAGTTTTTTCAATCTTGATTTCAGGAATCTTTCGCGAAAGCCGTTCTTCCAGAAGATTTCTTGCGCCAAGCCCCAGATGGCTCACCAGAAGTACACGAACGGGCGCTTTCATCCGATCTATGGCAGCAGCCAGGTGTAGTGTCAGAAACCCTAGCTCATCATCGGACACGAGGTTATGATAGCGGTCTTCTATAATCTCTTTACCGCTTTTTACAATCTGGAACGTATTTTTATGAATCTCTTTGATTTCCGACAGGATGGTGTTTTCCATATAGATTCCATGACGAAATCTTGTTAGGGCTGGTATAAGGTGTGCTGTGAGAGATTCCAGAAGCTTTTCTTTCTGTTCCAGGGTATATCCTAAGCATTTCTCCCAGTATCGAACAAGGCTTCCTGTGAGCTTTTTCGCTTCTTCCTGATCTGCCTTATGCCGCTCTCCATATCTGCTTTGACTTAAGAGATAAACCTGGAGAAAGCTCTTTTCATCCTCTGGAAGCCTTACGCCATATTCCTCTAGAATGACATGGGACAAATGGTCCACTTCCTTTCGAAAAGCATCCCCCTTGAGGCTTTCTGTGAACGAATCAGAAAGAACCACGGTTTTTCCTTCACTATAGCGCTGAAAGCTGATATATGACATCAGAAAGACAATGATTAAAGCTTGGAGAGGCAGATCTTCAATGAAACTTGATTGTCTTCTTTTAAGGGCATTGATGAAACGGTTGACATCCTTCACTGTCATTTCCTGGCTTTGAAAAGGCCTTTCTGTATCCTTCATTTCAGCTGTCCCTGTAATGAGATCCACCACATTCTTTATTTCACCACTATTGAGAAGAAAATCCAAAAGGCAGCTTCTGATTTTACGCTCTTTCCCCTCAATACGAAGACCGTGGTTCTTCTGCCTGATCAGTGTGATCTCAAATTGCTCCAGCAGCCTGCTCACCCTTTCGAGGTCTTTCTGAATGGTGGCTCTACTGGAAAACAGGCTGTCTGCCAAGTCGTATATTCTCACCTCATCAGAGCTTGCCAGAAGACGCATGGCGATATAATTCACTCTGCTGCTCGGCGTATAATCTGGTTCGATCTTACGATCGATTTCAATGTCTTTTCTGATTTCCAGTTTTTTATTCATCTCTCCTTCCAGCAGTATCCCCTGGCCTGTCTTTCGAACAAGTTTCAGTTCTTTTCCTCGAAGCCAGTCATCCAGTTTTGCCAGATCAAGCTGAATAGTTTTGGAGGATACGCCCAGCTTCTTCGATAAAGTCTGCATGGTCATATAGTCCTGATTTTCTATCAATATTCTTAAGATTTTAATTAACCGATCTTCTTTCACAAAATCCTCCTTCTTCCGATGTGATAGTGCTTGTTTCATGTGAGCTGAACCGCAGCATCCTCCTGATTGACTTATTCTGATGGTCTTATACACATTATTACATCGACACGGTTTCTTTCAGGCCTAGTTATAGGATACATGATACTCAATCCAGATGTGTCTCCAACATTAAAAAAGTGCTATCAACCACGGTTCTTTTCCTGATTCTTTCCTGATGGATCACCTTTTTTCTATCATATCATGGAGTGTGGTTTTTGTTCCATATTGCTTCCAACTAAAAACATACGAACCTGGACATAGCAGTGTCCAAGGTTCGTATGTTGATTCTGAATGACGATTCTGTTCTTTTTGGGTGCTGATGATCCTTTCGCCAGCTAAAAGGACTGTCTGAGCATTTCCTGCAGTTCCTCTTTTCCTGCGAAAGGCAGGAATCCTAAAACTGGATGCTCCATGATTTCTTCAAGCTGCGCTTCTGTCACACCGGAATCTCTCAGGTTCTTGTAGAGACCTATGGTTTGAAGAAATCCTACAATCTCATCATAGAGGGCTTCCGATGCCTGTTTGTCTTCCGCTTTCTCTAGTTCCTTGTTGAATAGTCGAGCAACATGGGCGAACTTCACTTCATTTGCCGCAGCACTGTTCTTTATGAAAGCAGGGAATACAATAGCCAGTGTTTCCCCATGGGAGATGTTTGTCAGACCGCCAATGATTTCTCCTAAAGGATGTGGAGCGGCTGCTCCAGCATTGGCCAGACTGCTTCCAGCCAAAGTATCGGCAATGGCAAGTTTTTCTCTGTATTTAGAATTCAATCCATCCACCAGTACTTTGGGCAGATACTCAATCACAAGTTCCATAGCCTTCAATCCTTGGATTTCTGTCATGACAGATGCTTTCCTGCTGATGTAGCTTTCAAAGGCATGCGTGAATGCATCAAATCCGGTTGAAGCTGTAATTCTGGCTGGAAGAGTTTTCATGAGTTCCGGATCGATGATACATTCATCGGCAAAGTTGTCCTGATGGAAGATCGTCACCTTTTCAGATCCTCTGGAGATTACAGCTGCTTGTGTCACTTGGCTTCCTGTTCCTGAGGTCGTCGGAACCAGAAGTAATGGCCGTTTCTTCGGACTCACAACATCGTGCCGACTGAAAGGGCTGGACCCTGTAGCAAAAAGAGTATCCCAGTCGATTTCATGTAGTCCATAATTCAAAGCGATGATCTTGGCAGTATCCATGCTGGACCCACCTCCTACTGACAATACAAAGTCTACTTTGTTTTCATTGGCTAGAAGAAGCCCTTCCTGGACCATGTCGCAGGTAGGATTGGGCAGTACTTTATCGAAATGCACCACATCTATATGGGATGAAGAAAG
>DAMDIS010000180.1:0-3785 GCA_032100885.1 Proteiniclasticum sp. | reverse complement strand
CACCTCAAGAAGAATGCAGATGACTGCAGCCGGGACTGTCTCCTTTCCTATCTCAATTCTTTTAGAGGCAAGATCGGAAATATTGACAGAGAAGAGTTCAAGACGATTCTGAGCAGGCTTGAGGAGAGATTCTGAATCATTCATAATGTAAAGGCAGGAAACATTAAGCTGTTTCCTGCCTTTACTTCAATTTAGGCTTAATTCTTATCTGCGCTGCTGTCTTTATTGAGACCTTTCATGGTCAGGCTGATGCGTTTTCTCTTCAGATCCACGGAAAGGACCTTGACATCCACCACGTCACCGGATCTTACAAAAGTAAGCGGATTGCTGACATACCTGTTTGAGAGCTCACTCTTATGAACAAGTCCGTCCTGGTGAACACCGATATCGATGAACGCGCCGAAATCAGAAACGTTTCTGACTACACCGGAAAGAACCATGCCTTCAGTCAGGTCTTTGAGATCAATGACTCCTTTTCTGAATACCGGCTTAGGCAGATCCTCACGAGGATCCCTGCCAGGTTTCTGAAGTTCTTTTATGATGTCTCTAACAGTAGGCTCTCCGAGCCCTGTCAGACTGCATAGCGCTTCTATGCCGAAATTCGTTGCTCTTTCATCTATGTTCTGGAGTTCCTGGATATTCAGTTTCTTCTTTTCGTATCCCAGTTCTTTGAGAATCTGATACGCTTCGGTATAGGATTCAGGATGGACCCCTGTTGCATCAAGGAAGTCTTTACCTTCACGAATCCTCAGGAAGCCTGCACACTGCTCAAATGCTTTGTCACCAAGCCTTTTGACTTTTTTCAGTTCCTTTCGGCTGGTGAATTTACCGGCTTCGTCACGATAGCTCACGATATTTTCTGCAATAGTCTTGTTGATCCCTGCCACATAGGACAGCAGTGAAGGTGTCGCCATATTAAGATCAACACCGACTCTGTTTACGGTATCTTCAACTACACCGGAAAGAGAGGCATCCAGCTTTTTCTTTGTGATGTCGTGCTGATACTGACCGACACCGATGGATTTCGGATCGATCTTGACGAGCTCTGCCAGAGGATCCTGAAGTCTTCTTGCGATGGATATGGCTCCCCGTATGGTGACATCAAGATCCGGATACTCCTCATTTGCAAGTTTCGAGGCGCTGTATACAGAAGCGCCCGCTTCATTTGTAATTACATAGGATACATCGATATTCTCGCCTTTGAGATCTTCTATGAGCTCCATAAGAACCAGTTCAGATTCTCTGGATGCTGTGCCATTGCCTAAAGAAATGACCTTTACGTTGTATTTTTTAATGAGCTCCTTGAGGATTCTTTTGCTGCCCTTAATATCCTGCCTGGGTACGGTAGGATAGATGGTAGCATTGTCCAGATACTTTCCGGTTTCATCGAGAACCGCAACTTTGCAGCCTGTTCTGAATCCGGGATCATAACCCATGACGCTGTAGCCTTTAACCGGTGGCTGAAGAAGAAGTGACTTCAGATTCTCCTTGAATACATCGATGGATGAGTTTTCCGCTCTTTCGGTGAGCGTGTTTCTCAGTTCTCTCTCAAGAGAAGGTATGATCAGTCTCTTCAGCGCATCTGAGGCCGCGGTGTCAATGAGTTTATCGCACTCCTCACTGCCCGATCTGTAACGCTCCATAATCGCTCTGTGAGCACGTGTTTCATCAACACTTACTGTCACTTTCAGAATTCCGTCCTTTTCGCCACGGTTGATGGCAAGTATTCTATGACTTGGCATCCTCAGCGCAAACTCAGTCCGGTCGTAATACATTTCATAGGGCGTATTTTCCTTGTCACCCTGGGTTCTGATTTCAGCAGTTTTCACGACGACATTTCTCAGCATGCCTTTAAGATCGGCGTCTTCGGACATATCCTCGGCCAGAATATCCATGGCAAGTTTCATGGCTTCATCAATATCTGCCACTTCTTCACTGATGAAGTTTTCAGCTGTCGCTCTGATGTTTTTCTCTCCGGAGAGAATCGCTTTCGCCAGCGGTTCGAGCCCTTTTTCTCTTGCGATGGTTCCTCTTGTCCTCTTCTTCGGTCTGAAGGGCAGGTAGATATCGTCTAGTCTTGTTACCGTCTCCGCCTTTTCGATGTCTTTTGACAGCTCATCGGTGAGGTTTCCCTGCTCGGTGAGCAGCCTAAGGATGTCCGATTTCTTCTGCTCCAGTCCTCTCAGGTATTCCAGTCTTTCCTGAAGATCACGGATCACATGATCTTCCAGAGAACCGGTTGCTTCCTTACGGTATCTCGCGATAAAAGGCACCGTCGCTCCTTCGTCAAGAAGCTTGACTGTCCCTTCCACCTGATTCTTTGTAATACTGAGTTCTCTTGATATTCTATCTAATATATTCATCTTATCTCCTAATCCGCCTTCAGGCTGCCGTTGCTCATTTGCTTCAGATATTCACTGATGAAGAGATCGATGTCTCCATCCATGACACTGTCCACATTTCCGTCCTCTGCAAGAGTTCTGTGATCCTTGACGAGATTGTACGGGTTGAAGACATAGCTTCTGATCTGGCTTCCCCAGCCCACATCCTTCATTTCTCCTGTGATGTCTTCTATCTTTTCCTTATTCAGTCTTTCCTTCAGTTCCACAAGCTTCGCTTTAAGCACTTTCATGGCCGTTTCTCTGTTCTGGATCTGGCTTCTTTCATTCTGACAGGTGACAACGATTCCTGTGGGAAGATGTGTGATTCTTACTGCGGAGTCCGTCGTATTGACATGCTGTCCGCCGGCACCTGTACTTCTGTAGGTATCTATGCGAAGCTCATCATCTTTGATGACCACTTCACTGTCGTCTTTCAGAAGCGGAACCGCTTCAACTGACGCAAAGCTTGTCTGCCTCTTGCCGCTGGAATTGAAGGGAGAAATCCTGACCAGTCTATGGATTCCTTTTTCAGCTTTGAGGTAGCCGTAAGCGTATGGACCTGAAATTTTAAGTGATGCATCACGGATTCCCGCCTCGTCACCTTCAATGATGTCCATGACCTCTACATGATACCTGGTGTACATTCTAAGGAGCATCGCGGTCCAGTCTTGTGCGTCAGTTCCGCCTACACCGCTCTTAAGCGTCAGGATGGTGTCACTGTTGTCATATTTCCCCGAAAGAAGTACGCGAAGATGCATAGCTTCCACGCTTTTTCTGAGATCTCTGACTTCGCTGAGAATCTCCTGTTCCATACTCTCGTCTTCCTCAGACAGTTCAATCATGGTCAATGTGTCATCAACTCTAGCAGCAAGTCCGTGATATTCCTTGATGGTAGACTCGATGTTCTTCTCTTCCTGTGTGATGCTTTTCGCATTTTCAAGATCGCTCCAGAAACTGGGTTCCTGCATTTTGAAAATCAGTTCTTCTCTTCTTCTGGATAAAGCTTCAATGTCAAAGGGACACCCGGATTTCATCCAGTGATTCTTTAAAGCCCTTCAGTTCATTTACCGCTTCCTGCATTTTAGGCAACATATTATCACTCCTTGTCTGTTCTATTACTCTTCTCATTTCATTTCAAAATAGACTTGGTTGCCCAAGTCTATTTGAGTTTTCTTATTTCTCTAATCCGTGACAGTTTTTATACTTCTTTCCGCTTCCACAAGGACATGGTGAATTTCTGCCTACTCGAGTTTCTTTCGTTACAGGCTTTTTCTTCAGCGTATTGTCCTGATTGGTTGAGGTTTCCTTGGCCACTTCTTCACGTTCAATTTTTTCTTCTTTTCTTACGGTGATATGAAGAATGTATTTGATTGTGTCGTCGTTGATGGATCTGATCATCTCGTC
>DAMDIS010000179.1:0-3835 GCA_032100885.1 Proteiniclasticum sp. | reverse complement strand
AAGGACAGGGGTGGATACTTCTTTTTTAATGGCTTCAGTTATTTCATGGAAATAGCCCTGACTGATTACTTCAGGATGGGTATAGCCGCAGAAACCTCCGGAAATATCCAGTAGATCGATACCTTCTTTTTCGAATATCTTAGCTGCTGTGACGGAATCTTCGATGGTTGTTCCGCCATCCTTATAATCTGCAGCGCCTAGTCTGATGAATACCGGATAATCAGGACCCACAGCCTTTCTTACAGCTCTGATGATCTCAACATGTAATCTGGTCCGATTTGTAAGGCTTCCACCGTATTCGTCTGTTCTTTTGTTGATCAGAGGAGAATAGAACTGATTGAGAAGATAGCCATGGGCAGAGTGGATCTCTACACCATCAAAACCTGCTTCCTTGCATCTTGAAGCTGCCCTTGCAAAATCCTCAGTGATACTAACAAGGTCTTCCTTCTGAAGCACCCTGACTTCCTTTTCCTCAGATTTTGATGGCCCGGCTGGAAGAAGGGTTTCATCAAGCTGTCTTGCGTACATGCCAGCATGGTTGATTTGCATGACTGCAAGAGAACCGTTACTGTGGATGGTTTCTCTCAGTCTTTTCAGTCCTTCGATTATACTGTCTGACCCTACTGACATCTGTCTCTTGTTGGCACGTCCTTCTTCACTGATGAAGCTGTGCTCCACTATGACTAGAGAAAGAATTCCGTCCTTTGTCTTCTCGTCATAGTATCGGAGAATGTCCTCGCTCATGGCTCCATCTTCTTCAGCTTTGGCTGTGGCCATGGGAGGCAGGACAAGTCTGTTCTTCAGTTCAATATTTCTTACTTTTATTGGGGATAGCAGTTTTTTCATAACATCATCCTTTAAACTTATTTATTCTGAATTTATTGTATCATGTTCTACAACTTACATGATATGTTTATACTTGTTGCACAGCGTTTTGAGATGCCTTTTTATGTTGATTGGATAGATTATACAGAGATTACACTAATTTTAGGGCGGTTATCACATTAAGTATCAGGTAGTGTTGGATTATAATTGTTCTGGGGGAGTGATAATTAATGCATGAGAATCTGATGTTCAGTTTGAGCAGTGCGCTGCCGATTTTTCTGGTTATGTTTATGGGATATATGCTCAAGAGAAAAAAGGTGATCGATGAAAGCTTCATCAGTCAGGCGAATAAAATGGTATTCAATCTGGCATTGCCTATCAAGCTGTTTTCCGATGTTTCAAAAACCTCTTTTAAGGGTAATTTTGACTGGAGATTCATAGGGTTTATCGTTACGGGTACCATTCTAAGTGTACTGATCAGTGCTGCTGCAGCTAAATTTGCAGTTAAAACTCAGTCACAGAAAGGTGCATTTGTTCAGGGGGCGTTCAGAGGAAATTTTCTCTATGTCGGATATTCTCTGATGGAAAATGTCATGGGCAGTGTAGGTGCCATAGCACCCCTTGCCATTGCATTTGTCGTACCGCTATATAATGTCCTGGGGGTCATGGTCTTATCTTATTATGGGAATGATACTGAAAATAAAGTCAGTTATAAATCTGTTCTCATCAATATCCTGAAAAACCCACTGATTCTTTCCATTGCTGCAGGATTTATCTTCTCAAATCTGAATCTTGTAACCCCAAGTCTTATCGACAGGACATTTTCCTATTTTGGTGTTCTGGTTACCCCACTGGCGCTGCTTACGATTGGGGGCTCTTTCAAGTTTCATAAAATCAGAGAGAGCTTTAAAGTATCTCTTATCGCCTCAATGCTGAAGCTTGTTATTCTACCGCTCTTTGCAGTGATTATTGCAGTGAATATGGGGTTCGGTTCAGAAGAAATACTGGTTATCTATATTGTATTTGGTGTCCCAACAGCTGCTGTTTCCTATATCATGTCCATTGTAATGAATGCGGATTCAGATCTTGCAAGTGGAATCATTATGCTGACTACGCTTTTATCAAATGTTACGATGACGCTATTTATATTTGCTTTTAGAATGCTGGGCTATGTATAGAAACCGTCATTATTGTAAGCTGAATATAACCTTTCTGCTCCAAGGGCGGAAAGGTTTTTCTATTGAAATATAAAACACTTACTGTAGGATAGGTATCCTTCGATTTCCTTGAATATAAGGTGCTGCAGCTGATTTGACATTCAATCTTACATTGGTTAAAGTTAGAGAGAATATCAAAAGGGGGGGAACTAAATTTGTCTATTCTAGAACCCGCATTGGCACAGAAATTTATCGACAAGACGGCTAAACACCTTGAATATAATATAAATATTATGAATGATGAAGGGATTATTATTGCCAGCAAAGACAAAACACGAGTTGGCAATTTCCATGAAGTCGCTTTTAAAATGCTTGAAGGAACAAGAGATACTGGTATTGTAAATGAAGATCAGCTTTATTTAGGAACGAAACCAGGAGTAAATCTTTTTATAGATTATAAAAACAAACACGTTGGGGTAATATGTGTATCAGGCAATCCTGATACTGTCCATGCTTTTGCAAATCTTGTGAAGACATCTATGGAAGCGATGCTCGAGTATGAGCTTCAGATGGATGTTGAAAGAAGACGTAAAGATAAAACGGAGCAGTTCCTTTATTATCTTCTTTTTGAAGAACATATGGAACTGGGCATTGCAGAGAAGATGGCGAATAAAATTGAGCTGAATCAGGAGCAGGTCAGAGCCTGCATAGTAATTAGAGCTGAAGATGGTGTCCATCCCAATCAGATTATCAATGCTCTATCAAAATCTGAAGGGCACAGCCACCATGACCTGATTGGACGAGCAAGAAATGACGATGTAATTATATTCAAAGCCCTTGGAAGTGATTTTGCGATTGTTTCAAAGCAGTATACTGAGATGCTCAAATCCTATATAGAATCCTTTATGAAGGAACTGCCGGAAACATGTCCGGTTGATCAGTTTGAATTCTTTGTCGGTTCACTTCAGAACCAGCTGAAGAACTATAGAAATTCTTATGTCCATGCTCTGGACATGAGTCTGTATCACAAGGGTGACAAAGGTGTACACTTTTTCCAGGACCACGTGATGAACTATTACAGAAACAAAGTGACAATGAAAGTGTATTATGAAATTTTCAATACATATGATCAGCTGTTTACCGAAGAAGAGAAGAAACAGCTGGTGGAAATTGTTGAAGCACTGAGGAACAATAACTACAACGTAGTCTACAGTGCCAAAGAACTCTACATACATCGAAATACAATGATATTCAGATTGAACAAGCTGAAGGAGTCACTGAACCTTGATCCGATCTCCAATGCTGATGATCGGGAGTTCTTTAACGAACTGGGTTATTATTTCAAAAATAAACGATAATTTCATCACAAACGATGAAAACGTATTATAATCCTATATAGACTATAATCCTAGATAAATAGAATATTTTATCCGTCTAGTAATGGTTTCTTATGATTGCTGGACGGTGTTTTTTTGACAAAAATTAACAATGTATCATGTGTACAAAGAACAAGTGTATTTTGTGACATTTGACACATATTAAACAATTAAATCCTAATCTATAATTTAATTAACAATTGTAAAGCTTATCAAAGTTTTGCTTGTGAAAATATCGTTCATTAGAGAAGGAGAATTATATGATGAAAATTGGATTTATTGGTTTAGGGATTATGGGAAAGCCAATGAGCAAAAATCTTGTAAAAGCGGGATATGAACTGGTTGTCAATGACTTTAATCAGTCCTCCATAGATGAACTGGTCGCACTCGGTGCTAAAGCAGCTTCCAGTGCGAAAGAAGTAGCCAGTGAATGTGATGTCATTATCACTATGCTACCTAATTCACCTCACGTGAGAG
>DAMDIS010000178.1:2328-3878 GCA_032100885.1 Proteiniclasticum sp. | reverse complement strand
TGAGCTCCCTGCTTAGTCTCCTATATTCCTTCTTCTTTAACAAGGGCTCATGAAAAGAGATGAGGGAAATGAGTCTTCTGAAGTTCACGCGGATATCATGAATCAGTTCCTCATTGCTCTCGCTCTCCGTGTTCAGTCTAAGGTTCAGCAGAAGCTCGTCCTGTTCCAGCAGTATGATTCTGGCATCGCTTCTGAACCATCTGACCAGTACATGTTCATTGATCTGTTCCAATTTCATTTGATCACCTACTATATTCCTCTCAGACATTGAATATATTTTATAAGGATTCCCCAGCATAATCACTGAAAAACTCAGCTTGTGATTTCATTTATCATAATCTTAGTTATTGACGATATCAAGGGAAAACATCAAAGTTTTCTGAATATCCATAATTATTACCAAAGTGTAAACGTTTGTCATTTCCATTTATGAAATCATAGATCTATTCCCAATACTGTAACTTAATTCGTATTGCAACCCCAATTTCATAATCAATCTAATAATTATTGTTGACACTATGTTATTAAAGTGTTAATATCACTTCAAGGTTAACCCAAATGGACAATCGAATAATCAAAAGACCACGACGAAGTTAAAACTGCATTCGGCATATGTACAGAGAATCGGAAAAGCTGAGAACCGATGATATCCCCGCAGAGAATAAATCCCTTCCGAGTCTCATGAGTGAACTTTTATTGTAAGTCATGACGCATGCCAGCGTTAAAGGGCCAGGGTTTGTCTGAACCCGATGAGGCAGGATCAGTGATGGTCCTGCAAGATAAAGTGGTAACGTGCGAAAGCGCCTTTATTATACATTTGTATAATAGAGGTTTTTTTATTTCCAATCGCAATCATAATCAAATCATATGGAGGGAAAAACAAATGAAAAAAGAACTGAAAATGATCACTGCCGGACTGATGTCTGCTATGCTCCTCACAGGATGCGGAGCAGGAGGAGCCGTCGGGGACGGCGATACCATCAAGGTAGGCCTCAACTATGAACTCTCAGGAAACGTATCAACCTATGGAACCAGTCTTGTAAACGGCATTGAATTCGCCGTAAAAGAGATCAATGAAAAAGGAGGCGTACTCGGGAAGCAGATCGAGCTCGTCAAGGCAGATAATAAATCCTCTGGCGAAGAGGCAGCCAATGTCTCCTCAAGGCTTGCTACCAGAGATAAAGTGGTTGCAATTCTTGGGCCAGCAACCTCAGGTAACGTCAAGGCGGCCCTTCCCCCCGCGGAAGAAAACAAAGTGCCTCTCATCTCGGCCTCATCCACAGCGGATGACGTCACGCTGGATGCCAGCGGCGGAGTCAGACAGTACGTGTTCAAGACCTGTTTCAGCGATTCCTTTCAGGGCGTCACTATGGCGAATTTTGCAGCCAGGGAACTGAAGCTTATGAAGACAGCGATCTTGAGAGACAACACCTCTGACTACAGCATGGGTCTCACAACCGCCTTCAAGGCTACCTATTCTACGCTGGGCGGTGAAGTCGTAGCAGAAGAAGCCTACCAGGCCAAGGATACAGATTTCAAGACCCTTCTGA
>DAMDIS010000178.1:0-2170 GCA_032100885.1 Proteiniclasticum sp. | reverse complement strand
CAGGCAAGAGAACTGGGCATTGATGTTCCTGTACTTGGCGCGGACGGCTTTGATTCTCCGAAGCTTGTGGAAATCGCAGGAGCCGAAAGTCTCAATGGCACTTACTACTCTAACCATTACTCTTCAGGAGACACATCACCTGAAGTGGTCGCATACAGAACTGCATTTAATGCTGCCTACGGATCGGATCCTGATGCCTTCAACGCATTAGGTTACGACATGGCGTATATGCTGGCTGATGCTTTGGAAAGAGCCGGAGAAGTTGACCGTGAAAAGCTCAAGGAAGCACTGGCTGCCACAGAGAACTTCAAAGGGATCACAGGCACTCTAACCATGGATGAATTCCATAACCCCATCAAGGCGGTCACCATACTGGAAGTCTTGGATGGCGTGCCCACGTATCTTATGAAGCAGGAACCATAAAACGGATTGAGTGGATCAGGCTGTCTTTACGAAAGACAGCCTATGCTCCATTTTAAGGAGGAAACAACTTGGAACAGATCGTTCAACAAATGATTAACGGTGTATCCCTCGGCAGCATCTATGCTCTCATCGCTTTAGGCTATACCATGGTTTACGGAATCATCAACCTGATCAATTTCGCTCATGGAGAAGTCCTGATGGTAGGCGCCTATCTGGGTTTTGCACTCACAGGTATTCTCGGCGTCTCATTCCTACCCGCCCTCCTCTTGTCTATGGCGGTGTGCGGACTCCTTGGTGTAGTCATAGAGAAAGTCGCCTATAAGCCACTAAGAGGAGGCTCCAGAATCTCCGCGCTCATAACCGCCATAGCTGTTTCTCTTTTCCTGCAGTACGGAATGATGTATTTTGTAGGTCCTGAAAGCAGAACCTACAAAGATGTGCTGCCTGGAAATCAGATCAGTGTCTTTAATACGGGTGCAGTCATCGACATCAAGAGTCTATACATCATCGGAGTCACCGTGCTTCTTATGATCATACTCATGTACATCACAAACAGGACCAGGGTGGGCAAATGCATGCGGGCTCTCTCTCAGGATCGTGATGCTGCAGAGCTCATGGGAATCAGCGTGAGCAGGACCATCTCCTACACATTTTTCTTAGGTTCTGCACTGGCGGGGGCAGCCGGTGTACTCATCGGATTATACTACAGCACCATCAACCCCCTCATGGGTGCTGCACCTGGACTCAAGGCGTTCGTCTCAGCCGTCATCGGGGGAATCGGAATCATCCCGGGTGCCGTCTTCGGAGGATTCTTTCTGGGGCTTCTCGAAACCTTTGTCAGTTCCGTCGGCGGTTCGCTGTATAAAGATGCGGTGGCGTTTCTGATCCTGATTCTTGTACTCCTCATAAGACCCACAGGTCTTCTTGGATATAAAGACATCGAAAAGGTATAGGTGTATATATGAAAGAAATAATAAGCAGAAATAATCTCTTGAGGGCAGTTATGGTCTTTTCATTCTATTTCGCTGTTTTGCTGCTGATGAATACCGGAATCATCGATTCCTACATCTTTCTCAATATTGTCAGCATCGGCATCAACATCATCCTGGCGGTGAGTCTGAACCTCATCACCGGTTTCACCGGCCAGTTTTCTCTGGGCCATGCGGCATTCATGTCCATCGGGGCCTATGCCTCCGGAATCCTCACCGCAAAGCTCGGCATGCCTTTCATCGTCGGCATCCTTGGTGCAGCCCTGACAGCAGCTCTGGCCGGACTGCTCATCGGCATCCCCACTTTAAGACTCAAAGGCGACTACCTGGCTATCGCTACCCTCGGCTTTGGCGAAATCGTGAGAATCATCGGTCTCAACTGGAAATACGGCGGCGGTGCCATGGGTCTCAATGACATTCCACGATTCACCACCTGGACCTGGCTTTTCGGAATCATCGTTCTTACCCTTGTGGTCATTTCGAATTTCATTACCTCCTATAACGGTCGTGCCGTGATATCCATCAGGGAAGACGAGATCGCTTCCACGTCCATGGGCGTCAACACCAGTTACTACAAAGTCCTGGTCTTCTCCCTGGGTGCGCTCTTTGCAGGAGTGGCAGGTTCCCTCTACGCAAACTATTTTTACTTCATAAAGCCTGATTCTTTCGGCTTCATGAAATCCATAGACATTCTGGTCATCGTGGTCATGGGAGGACTGGGCAGCATAAGGGGTTCTGTCATCAGCGCCATCGCTCTT
>DAMDIS010000177.1:0-3890 GCA_032100885.1 Proteiniclasticum sp. | reverse complement strand
GTACTGGGGACTGCCGTGGGCGGTGTGATCGGCCTATTAATGACCTACCTGCCCATCTACGGCGGGATAGCCATGGCGCTGGGCATCATCGTAACCATCATTTTCTGCAATCTCCTGAACATCAAGAAAGCGACAGGAATTGCAATAACGCTTGTCATCATCATCATCATGGGATCCTCAGATACCACGCCTGCCGTCTATGCTATGCAGAGGACCCTCGATACGGTAATCGGCATCGTGATTGCGACAATTGTGAATATGCTGATCTACCCGCCTGACCAGATGAAAAGAGTCAGGGAAAGCTTCAACACCTACAGGCATACCGCCAGAAATGTTGTCGGAGATGTTGTCATTTTCAGTATCGACGAAAGTCTTGCCAGTCTTACAGAGAGCCTGGATGATCTTAAAGACAAATTCAGTTCACTGAACAAGGAACTGCCCATTCTGAGAAAATACGACAAGGAAGAATTCGACTATTATACTCAGATGATTGAATCCAGCGAAACAGTTCTAATCTATGCCGAAGCCATCTCACTAAGTGAGCCTGGTGTGAGAATGACTGCAGACAACAATCAGAAACTGACGAAACTTCTGGCCAGGGATGTTCAGCAGTCTGAGTTCGTAACCCCTGAAAGTTCAACAAGAGAAGATATGATCTATAACTATAATCTTGCCAAGCTGATTTCAGCAATGGAAAAGATCTTAAGAGAAAGAGTCTTTATAACGGATCAGAACAAGTTCTGATTCAGGGAGATCTGTACGCAGCGACAGATCTCCCTCTGCTTTTGTGCAGTTGAAGAGAGCCGCCGTCATGTTCAGATGAAGTAGATTAGATTTTCCTGAAAACGGCATAATGTTACTGATCCATAGTCACTTTCTCATTCCAAATATTAAACAAACCTGAATTAGCTTAAATTGTCTTTAAATCACATCTGCTACCTTGTACAAAAATTTCTATGATGGTAAACTAATAAGTAGGAATTTTTTAGAAGCAAAAATTTCTGCTTAATCTTTGTTTGGAGGTGTTTTGGTGGAATTTATATTGGCGTCAGGTTCAATACGAAGGCAGGAACTGCTGGAGAGACTGGGTATTGATTTTCAGATTCTTGTTTCTCAGTTCGATGAGAACTCGGTTCCTTATAAAGGTGATCCTGAGTCTTATGTGAAGACCCTGGCTTTGGAAAAAGCAAGAAACATCCTGAATGATGAGACTCATAACTCCTTTATTTTAGGTGCAGATACTGTTGTCTGTGTAAAGGGAGAAATCCTGGGTAAGCCTGAAAATCGAGAAGATGCCTTTTCTATGATGAAGTCTCTGCAAGACAATGCACATGAAGTATACTCCGGATTAGCACTGATACACGAAAGTGAACGTATCTGTGAGACTGCTTCCATCAAGACTTCAGTTCAGTTTTCACCCATGACGGATGAGGAAATCTCGCAGTATCTGGATAGAAATGAATGGCAGGACAAGGCTGGTGCCTATGGCATTCAGGGCGCTGCCGGACTGTTTATTGAAGGGATCAAAGGGGACTATTACAATGTAATGGGTCTTCCACTGAACACCCTTTACAAAATACTGAAAAAGTATCAGATCATCATGTAATGGAATGGGGAATCTAGGAGGATTTTATGGAAAATAAAATCATGGATATGCCCCAAAATGAACGACCACAGGAGAGACTTTTGCGTTACGGTGCAGACAGTCTTTCAAACAGCGAGCTTCTGGCTGTCATTCTCAGGACAGGTACAAAAAATGAGAACATCCTGAATCTGTCTCAGAGAATCATCACGGCTTTTAATGGAATCAACGGTCTACTGGAAGCTTCCCAGGAAGATCTGATGAAGATCTCAGGGATCAAGGAAGCCAAGGCTTCTCAGATTTTGTCCATGGCTGAAATGGCCAAGCGATTTCAGACTTACCGAAGTGGAGACCGCTACAAAATCAATTCTCCTGGAGATGCTGCCGACCTGATTATGGTGGAACTTAGAGAGTATAAACAGGAAATCCTCAAGGTGCTTCTTCTGAATACCAAAAACGTAGTGATCGGTATTTACAATGCATCCGTAGGGAGCCTGAATTCATCTATCGTGCATCCAAGAGAAATCTACAAGGAAGCCATCAGAAAAAGTGCCGCATCCATTATTATGGTGCACAATCATCCTTCAGGAGATCCTTCACCCAGCAGCGAAGACATTGCGGCAACGGGAAGAATCAAAGAAGTTGGAAAGATTATCGGTATAGAACTGCTAGACCATGTAATCATCGGAGACGGAAAGTACATCAGTTTAAGAGAGAAAAATCTATTGTAATTTTGAAAGGAGTTATTTATTCATGCGTTTATTTGGAATGAGCAAGGATATGGGTATTGACCTGGGAACAGCAAATACTCTGGTATATGTAAAAGGAAAGGGGATCGTTCTTAGAGAACCTTCAGTTGTGGCGTTCAACACCCACACAAACAAGCCTCTGGCTGTTGGTGAAGAAGCGAAGAGAATGATCGGTAGAACTCCAGGAAACATCGTGGCGGTAAGACCGCTTAAGGATGGAGTCATCGCTGATTTTGATGTGACTCAGACAATGCTGAGACAGTTTATCGAAAAGACAGCTTCAAAGTCCGCTTTCACATCACCAAGAATCATTGTCTGCTTCCCTTCAGGAGTGACCGAAGTGGAAAGAAGAGCGATACTTGAAGCGACTAAACAGGCTGGTGCAAGAGATGTCATCCTTATGGAAGAGCCTATGGCTGCTGCAATCGGTGCCGGACTTCCAGTTGACGAGCCGACAGGTTCAATGATCGTAGACATCGGTGGAGGTACAACAGAAGTTGCTGTTGTTTCACTTGGAGGAATCGTTGTCGCTAAATCCCTAAGAGTTGGCGGAGATGAGATGGATCAGGCAATCGTCGCATACATCAAGAGAGAATACAATCTTATGATCGGTGAAAGAACTTCAGAAGCGATCAAAATGACCATCGGTTCCGCATTCAAGATCGAAGGCAGCGAAGAGGAATACATGGATGTCAAGGGAAGAGATCTTGTTACAGGATTACCAAAGGTGATTTCTGTTTCAGAAACACAGATCAGAGAAGCTCTTCACGAACCGATTTCCGATATCATTGAAGCGATCAAGACCACACTTGAAAAGACACCACCAGAATTATCAGCTGATATTATGGATAAGGGCATAATGCTTGCTGGAGGAGGCGCACTTCTTAAAGGGCTTGGGGAACTGATTACACATGAAACCCACATGCCTGTAGAAATTGCAGAATCTCCATTAGACTGTGTCGTACTTGGCGCAGGAAGAGCATTAGATAATTTTGACAAGATAGCAAGAAGCTACTAATTTATGGCAGATCTATTGAAGGACAAGCTGTACAGGAAGATCATCATCCTGGCAGCTGTTCTGGTCGTGATTTTTGGAATCACGGTCTATAAAGACAACAAATCTCTTGTGGAAAGCGGAGCGGGAGCAGCCCTTAATCCTGTACAGAAAGTGATTTATTCCACCAACAAGAGAATGGAGAGCCTGATTGATTTCTTTCTGAGATATGAAGACGTCAAGAAGGAAAACGAAGAACTACTGATCAAGAATATCGAACTTGAAGCAAAGCTGAGAAGTTTTGATTCAATGTCTGATGAGAATGTGAAACTGAAAGAGATGTTTGAATTTAAAAACAGACAGGACCAGTATGATTATCTGGGCACGAATGTCATCGGAAAGTCCGGAAGCGGTATCATCACTTCATATATCATCGATAAAGGTGAAGACGACGGACTTCAAAAAGGTATGGCTGTCATGTCCCAGGAAGGTATCGTCGGTCAGATTACAGAGACCGCAGAAACATGATCTATGGTGGAAACATTATCCAGCGAGAACATTTCTA
>DAMDIS010000176.1:0-4009 GCA_032100885.1 Proteiniclasticum sp. | reverse complement strand
CCACGTTCTGTTCTGGAGGATGCACTGAAAAGAATATCCACCACGATCAGTAAATATGAAGACTGATCATCACATATAATTTTGTAATCGATTTAATTTTTGTTCGGGTTTCCAGGACAGTGTTCCATAAACGCATCTGGTCGTAAAACAGAGATAAAGATAAGAATATAAAGGATTCATAGCCTATTGTGTCTCTAAACAGAAATGATGCGTTATTAAGCTGAATTAGGCGGAATTCAAGCGCTGGAGCGGTTCGCTTTAAACTGTGAATCTGCGTATAATAGCATATGTGGATTGAGCGTCTATAAGATAAAATAAGGCGCCTGGAGGAAGCAGAAATTATGAGTTGTATATACAACGAAAAAGTTAAAAGAAGTGTAGCACCGCTGGTGTGTCTACTTGTCATTTTTGGACTATCGCTGATTATGGTATCCTACTTTGGAACAAAGATCGGACTGACAGAGGAAATGAAAACTGCAATGGATCTGGTGCTGACTATGGTGTTTCTTCTTGCCGGGTATGCGGCAGTGACGAAGGCAAGAGAAGTATATCGTTATTCCATAATTGCTGATGATCTCATCATTCACAGGATCAGTGGAGACAAGAACCATCTTGTCAGAAGAGTGAAGCTTTCAGAAATCAGCTCACTTCATTATTCCAGATCGAAGAAAAATCTTCTTGGTGCAGTGAAGAGAAATTATTCAAGAAACCTGGTCAAGCTTGGCTGCTGCTGTGAATATCAGGATGAAGGAAATGCAAAGTCATTCTACTTCAGCCCGAGTCAGTCAATGCTCAATAAAATCAATCATTCACTCAGGACATCATAGTTTCTATGATGTCCTTTAAATTTGCGCTCTAGTGTAATGACGGGGCAAATCGGTTATAATATAGAGTGGAATGTTTAAAAAGCTTAAACATCAGGAAGTTGTAATTTATTTGAATTTGTGAGGTATAAAATGAAAGGTAAGCTGATCGTAATAGAAGGCGTAGACGGGTCTGGAAAACAGACACAGTCCGAGAAGCTCTACAGAACACTTCTGAGCAAGGGACTTAAGGTGATGAAGGTGGATTTTCCGGACTACAACTCCGAGAGTTCCTCTCTTGTGAAGATGTATTTAAGAGGGGACTTCGGAAAGAACCCTGAGGATGTTTCGGCTTACGTGGCATCGAGCTTCTTTGCTGTGGACCGGTATGCTTCCTATACAACCAAATGGAAATCCTTTTATGAATCGGGCGGTATCGTAGTGGCTGACCGCTATACAACGGCAAATATGGTGCACCAGGCTTCCAAGATTATCGATCAGGCAGACAGGGACAGATTCCTTGACTGGCTTTATGATCTGGAATTTGGTATGTATGGTATCCCAAAACCGGATCTTGTGTTTTTCCTTGATGTGCCACCCAAAATCTCCATGGAAATGACTAAAGAGAGAAAGAACAAAATCACTGGAGAGAAAGAGAAGGATATTCATGAAGGTGACCAGCATCACCTGGATACATCGTATCTGAATGCCCATTATGTGGCAGATAAATACGGGTGGACAAAGATCAGCTGTGTAGAGGGCGGTCGTATGCGTTCAAAAGAGGATATCTTCAGCGACATATACCTTTCAGCCATTGACAGCCTTTAGACTGCGTTTCTATTTTAACGAAAATACTGTATAATAAAGTATTATAGGAGGTGCAGATATGAAACTGATTATAGCGATTGTCAACGATGAAGATGCCATCGACGTCATTGATTTATTGAATGAAAAAGGATATAGAGTAACTAAGCTTGCAACAACAGGCGGGTTCCTGAAGTCCGGAAATACCACTCTTATGATTGGTATTGAAGCGGATAAGGTGGATACTGTACTCAGTATCATAGAAGAGACATGCAAGAACAGGAGTGTATGTTCCTTATCCGGTAGATATAGAAGTGGGTGGAGCAACAATATTTGTGCTCGATGTGGATAACTTCATTAAGATTTAGTTTTTTGGGAGGGTATTAGTTTTGATCGGATTTTTCAAACTTAGAGAAAGGTTTCTAAAAGCCATAAGAAACGATACCCTTTCTCATGCGCATATTATCATCGGACCTGATGGAATCGGCAAGTCGCTTCTGGCAGAAACCGTAGCCAGAGAGATTCTGGGATTTGGTGACCGCGACTCGGTGGACATCGTGAGGATCAGACCGGAGAAGACCATCATCACCGTCAATCAGGTGAGGGAGGTTGTTATAGAAGCCGCACTTAGACCTTACGAAGGTTACAGAAAAGTGATCATTTTTTATAATGCCGACAGAATCGGACAGGAAGCGCAGAACGCACTGCTGAAAACCATAGAAGAGCCCATGGAAGGGATTTTCTTTTTCCTTCTAGCAGAGAATGAAATGTTCATGACCGATACCATCAAATCCAGATGTCATCTGCATAAGCTTCTTCCACTTGATGATATGGAAATGGAAGCTTATCTTGATCAGTTCGTTCCCTCCTTCAATGAGAAAGAGGAAAAGCGTTATACTGAAGAGAAGATAAAAAATGAGATTTCAGGAAAGAAGGCGAAGATCACGCCTAAGGTCCAACTGAGCATGTCTCAGGATGAGAAAAAAAAGATCATTTCGGCAGCCAGAGGAATTCCCGGAAAAGCGGAAGAACTGATTCTAGGGGGAATGAAGGACCAGAGCATAACACTTTCTTTCAGACTTCTGAGAGAACTGGCCGAGATGAAGAAGAAGAGAAAGCGGGTTTACTATCCTGTGCTTGAGCTTCAGGAAGAATTGAGCAAGATGGATCTTGACCGGATATTTGATGACTTCACCTATGCGGTGAACACCGTACTGAAGAAGAAGTCATTAGATGAAGATTTTATACTGCTTGATGATGTAAGAGAACAGACAGATTTTCTGGCGAGGGAACTCACCTTCAACACACTGGAGAAATATCTTGAGATCTTTTACGAAATGAGGAAGTACATCACTTTAGGAATCAACATCAACAAGGATACTGTAACCAGCAGCTTATTGCTAAGATTGACGGAGGTTTAATATAAATGGTAAAAGTCATAGGTGTCAGATTCAAGAAAGCGGGGAAGATCTATTACTTCGATCCGCTGGAATACACCATAGAAAAAGATTCAGCAGTGATTGTGGAAACTGCAAGAGGAATTGAGTTCGGTCAGTGTGTAGTCGGAGTAAGGGAAATCAGCGAAAAAGAGATTTTTGCTCCCCTGAAGCCGGTTATTCGTGTCGCAAGTCCTCAGGATCTCAGCAAACACGCAGAAAACAGATTCAAGGAAAAAGAAGCGTTTTCCGTATGCGAAAAGAAAATTACAGAACATAAACTGGATATGAAGCTTGTGGATGTAGAATATACCTTCGACAACAGCAAGGTGATCTTCTACTTCACTGCAGACGGACGAATCGACTTCAGAGAGCTCGTGAAAGACCTGGCGCTGATTTTCAGAACGCGAATTGAACTGAGACAGATCGGTGTAAGAGATGAAGCGAAGATGCTTGGCGGTATCGGAATCTGCGGCAGAAATCTCTGCTGCTCCACTTGGCTTGGCGATTTCAACTCTGTATCGATCAAAATGGCCAAGGAGCAGAACCTTTCTCTAAACCCGACCAAGATATCGGGGATCTGCGGAAGACTTATGTGCTGCCTCAATTACGAGCAGGAAGCCTATGAGGAGATCAGGCAGAGAATGCCAAGAGTGGGATCCCAGGTTAAAACTGCCATGGGCAAAGGTGATGTTGTCTCCAACAACACAATCAAGGAAACGGTCAATGTGAAAATCTTCCTGCCTGATGAAGAAGTCATCGAGACTTTCAGTATCAGTGATGTCACGCTCTTAAGAGGCGGGTATGAAAATACACCAGATGTTCCTGATGATGTCACGGAGATGGTGGAAATGACCGCAAATGACAGAGTGCCCAAAGAAAAGATCAGAAAAAAGCAGCAGTAATTAAGCTCTGCAAAACACTTTATCTGAATCAGATCAATTATGTAAATATAAGAAGAGCCAT
>DAMDIS010000175.1:2843-4134 GCA_032100885.1 Proteiniclasticum sp. | reverse complement strand
GGTTACTTTCTGTACTGTGATCTCATTCCCTTTGACATCCATGCCCGGGACCCCCATGACGGCTTCCGAGAGTTTCTCTGCCAGTAGGCTTCCGGTGGAAATCACTGGCTCGAGTCCTCTCAGGATGTCTTTCACAAAGATCTCATCACAGTACCTGATTTCTGTCTGTCTGCTCTCTACAGGAGCCTTCCCTGCAGCTGCCATAACGCGTATGGTTTCTTTTGCGGTACATGCCTTTTTCAGGCTTTCCCTGTCGATGAATTCAGGCAGAACACCAAAATCCATAAGCACCTTAATGCACTCCTCTTCAGTAAGGGGATCCGTTTCAATCTCCTCTTCATGGGGAGAAATCTGAGCCCTGAAGTTCTTTTCCAGATCTTTAAGACTGTAGCGTATCCCTTTTATCCGCTCCACCTTAAGATATGCACGAAGAAAATCCTCCGAAAAGTCTACGGTAAGGTGCCTTTTCGGCCTGATGTCTTCAAAGGCAAAGCTTATGACATCTTCTGCTCTTAAAGTCTGAGTGCCTGATCTCGCTTCCCCGTTGACTGTCATGATCACCTGGGGATGATTAAGAAATATCGATGCATCCACTCCACGTCCCTGGGGATTTGTGATAATCATCTCTCCAGATCGGATTTCGATGGTTCCGTTCTGGTTTTCATCCGCTTTCTTCGGTACATTTTCTTCTTTGAGCATTTCGATTTCGTAGCGTCCGGGTATCTTTTTGAAACCCATGATCTTCTTGTGAGGTTTTTCAATTTCCACAATCTTAAGCTTCTCAGCTGTGCAGTGAAAATGTTCCAGGGCTTTATCTATGGCTTCTTCTCTGTTCATCGCTTCAAATATCATCGTATTCCCCCTCAATCACTGTTTACCCATAAATATCTGTCTCAAATTATCATAGTATTAATGATATCGGTTTAATTCTGTGATAATTAAGGATAATCTCCATAAAACTTTAAATGTTCAGCATAATTCCATATGACCGAGGATATGATCCGGATAGGGGCATCTCAAAGAACTGTAACACGGTTCATCAGATACTGCCTGAGTCATAAAAAATATCCGGTCAATTAAATTGCATAAAATTCATTTTACACTTGACAGAAAATGTCAATCACGATATAATTATCTCGAATTCGAAATAATATTCAATAAGGATGTCTGATCAATATGATTAACGAAAACAAAAAACTGACTGATGAAGAACTTTCACTGAAGCTCTTTATTGTGCTCACCAGAGCCCTGGATGCTGTAAAGAAGAGCATAGAAAAAGACATCAGGTCCT
>DAMDIS010000175.1:0-2826 GCA_032100885.1 Proteiniclasticum sp. | reverse complement strand
AGAGTTTGCGGTTCTTGAGCTGATCTACAACAAAGGTGAGCAGCCCATACAGAGAATCGGAGAAAAGGTCCTCATTGCAAGCTCCAGCATCACCTATGTGGTGGACAAGCTTGAAAAGAAGAATCTTCTTCTAAGAACACCCTCACCAGAGGACAGAAGAATCATTTATGCTTCCATAACCGATGAAGGCAGAAAAATGATGGATGAAATCTTTCCCGTACACAGCAGACAGATCCAGAAGATTCTCGGTGGACTTGATGAGAGCGAGAAGGAAGATGTAATCATGAAGCTTAGAAAACTGGGACTCTTTGCAAAAAGCGTCTGATTTTTTAACCGATATCTCGAAAAGAAGAAATCTTAATTAAAGCAATAACTTAAGGACCGAACATTCTGCATGAAGAAGGAGTGACCCTATGCTGAGCATTGATCCAAAAACGAATACCGAAAGAGAAAACTACAAGCTCCTCATCGGGAGCATCATCCCGAGGCCCATCGCATTTGTCACATCCGTATGGGAAGACGGCACCATAAACGGTGCACCCTTCAGTTACTTCAATGTGGTATCATCCAGTCCGCCGATGATCTCCCTCTCCATTCAGAGAAGAAAAGGTCAGATGAAGGATACAGCCAGAAACATTCTTGATAAGAAAGAATTTGTCGTCCACAGCGTAGACGGTGAGAACCTGAAAGACATCAACGAAACTGCGGCGTCGCTTAGGTCAGATGAAAGCGAGATTGAGCTGACAGGTCTTACCCTCACAGAAAGCGAGAAAATCGATGTTCCGGGAATTGCGGAATCCAAAGTGCGCATGGAGTGCATTCTTGAAAAACACCTCCCCCTCGGTGAAGGTGAAGACATCAGTACAGACCTCATCATCGGAAGAATTGTAAGATTCCATATAGACGAAAGAATCTATGAAAAAGGCAGAATTGATCCTGTTGCCCTTGGTGCAATGGCGAGACTTGCAGGAATCAGCTATGCGAGTATCGGAGAGATTACAGAAATGATCAGACCGGACTGAAACTAAACGATGAGAAGAATTATAGTAAAAAATATAGAAATGAGAAAAACGGAGGATAATACAATGAATAAACTAAAAGGAATCCATCACGTCACAGCCATCACAAGCAGCACAGAAAAGAACTATGAGTTCTTCACCTATACACTGGGTCTAAGACTGGTCAAGAAAACCGTCAATCAGGATGACATCCAGACTTATCATCTCTTCTTTGCAGATGATGTGGGTGGTCCCGGAACAGACATGACCTTCTTCGACTTCCCTGGCATCCCCAAAGGAACCCACGGAACCGATGAAATCGCCAAGACCTCGTTCAGAGTACCTTCCGATGAAGCTCTTCTCTACTGGGTGAAGAGATTTGACCGTCTGAAGGTAAAGCATGAAGGCATCAGTGAACAGTTCGGAAAGAAAACCCTCTCCTTTGTGGACTTTGACGATCAGAGATATCAGATGATCTCCGATGAGAAGAATACCGGTGTCCCATCAGGGATCCCATGGCAGAAAGGTCCCATCCCGAATGAATTTGCCATCACAGGACTAGGCCCCATCGGTCTGACCATTTCAGATTTCACCTACTTCAAGTCGGTTCTCGAAAAAGTGTATCAGATGGAAGAGACTGCAAATGAAGGAAACTATCACCTCTTTGAGATGGGCGAAGGCGGAAACGGCGGCTCTGTCATCGTGGAGGAAAACAAGGATCTTCCTGCAGGAAGACAGGGCTATGGCACTGTCCACCATGTGGCTTTCAGAGTGAAAGACAAGAAGGAACTGAATGAATGGATCGAAAGATACCAGTCCTTCGGTCTCAGAAATTCAGGCTTTGTGGAAAGATACTACTTTGCCTCACTCTACGCCAAGGTCTCCCAGGGCATCCTCTTTGAGCTTGCCACAGACGGACCGGGCTTCATGGGTGATGAGCCTTATGAAACCCTCGGCGAAAAGCTTTCCCTTCCACCATACTTTGAAGAGCAGAGAGAAGAAATCGAGAAGCTCGTAAGACCTATCGATACTGTAAGAAGCACAAAGGTGTTTGAGAAGGAATACGAAGCGTAGACCGAAATATCCAGTTCAGAGTACATCAGAGATTAAATTCAGACATAACGAAAAATAACAGCTCCTCAAAAAGGAAGCTGTTATTTTTTCGTTCTATTTCATTGTCTTTCGGATAGGCTCATTTCATCTTTTCACATATATACTGAACCACACAGCTTCACGAAATCTAGATATTCTTAAAGAGACAGTCTGAACTGACGCTTATATAATGACATTAAAAAAGGCTCTGTTTGAAATCTGTATTTACAATTGAATGTCGTTTGAAAATTTAGTATAATTAAATATGTAGAGTTCATATTTTATTACAATATCTGATTCATATGATTTCATGGGGTGTATATAATGGCTAGCTTATTTGATAAAAAAGAAAGAAGTCCTCTATCCGTTCTGATATATAGTGTTCTGCTTATTATCATTCAGGCTTTAAGCAACAATTCGAAAATCATGAACATTCCTTCTGTAGACATTACATACAGATTCATTCTGATATTCGCATGTATTTATATAGTATTAAAGGGGATAATGCTGATTAAAGGCACATTACAAGAAAAGATTAAAAGAACACTGATAGAGAAAATACAGATTTTATTCTTTGTTTTTTTGATGATTTTAATGTTTTTTGTGACAATTGATAATGTAATCCGTACATTTAATATACTGATTTAATTTCAAAGTGATGTAATTTACATTTAAAGTTTCTCTTGGATAATTTGAATTTTATTTCTGTCAATTATGGCCCTTCTATATTGGTCAA
>DAMDIS010000174.1:2824-4143 GCA_032100885.1 Proteiniclasticum sp. | reverse complement strand
CAGGTCAACAGAAACTGCATTCTTATCCTGTTTTTCTCTTGTGGCATAGACAAGCAGAATGATCATACCTGTTAAAAGCGCCATTCCTTCAGGATTAAGTGAAATACTGGCAGTTCCTAAGGTGAACTTGCCGAAGTACATGGCGATCTGCCTGACTAGGAAGGAGATGATGAATGTGATCATACCGTTCTTGTAGCCGAACTGATAAGCAACGACAAGTGCGGGGAAGATTGCAAATGCAGCAGTAACTGGTGCACTTACCTGGCTGAGGCTTCCAAGGAAATTCACAGGAAGCATGGCGAAAAGATCAACGATGAACTGAAGACCAGCTACGAGTCCAACGCCGTATAAAGCACCAGCGGCTCCTGCGATCATGGCACCGTTTTTGCCTCTTGGTGCCCATGTACCGATGATATCTGTTCCTAAAAGAATACTGTGTATGAGAATGATGCTGGCAGCAATGGATACCGGAATACCGTATCCCACAACGAGACCGAAAGACATGGCGAATGAAGTTGCTACAATTGCTTTTTTGTCCATTCTTCCTTCAATGTACTCAGGAACAATAGGTCTAAGTCCGTCATTGAATACTGCAACACCCATATTTGATAATACCGCGGCGAGTGCACCCAAAAGTGCGATTACTACATAATTCATTATTCCACTCCCTATAGTGATTTATTTTTGATCTGTTCTATAATGATTGGGATGACCGTTTCTGCAGCCTGAGGTGTAAAACCGAAAGCTTTCTTTCCGTTTTCGACTTCCTTGATGATTTCTTCCCTGCTTCGGATATTTCCCGGCATGGCAACAGTTGCACACTGATTCATGCCAAGAAGTGCAATGGCCATGGCCAGTGCGCCGCCTCCGCCGGTATTGCAGGCTCCGAAATAGTAGTCTGCTGCGTTTGTCTTGATGGCCATGGATGCTTCGATATCGGACATGATCTTAATCTCATCATCCGAACCAAGATGTTTTCTAAGAAGTGAAGCAACGTTATCTTTATCCATCTGTCCGCCAACTACGATTTTCATATTATTTCTCCTCCTTTCTATAAGCTGATTCATTTTCCAAAAGAACGCACAGATGCATGAGCATGTATCCTCTTTCTTCTTCTGGCATTTTGAAGCCGAGAACTTCTTCAATTCCCGCTAAAATTTCTTCCGATTGGGCATAGAAAGCATTGCGTTCCACTTCGGCAAAAATATCCGACTCGATTTTACTGACTTTTTCCTCCTTTTCAATACGGCTTAATGCGATACAGAGATGTGTAATGAGCATTGCTCCGTTTTCTTCATGGATGACGATATTATGGTTTT
>DAMDIS010000174.1:348-2814 GCA_032100885.1 Proteiniclasticum sp. | reverse complement strand
TGATTTCCAGCACTTTGTGATACATTTCTTCACTTAGCTGTCCTGACATCTTCAGGATGTCCAGTCTTTGTGTTATTTCCATTCTCTACCCCTCAATGTACATTATTTTGTATATTCGTTATAAAAAAGAGAATCACCTCATCAGTAATTAGGGATGATCTCATTATCTATAACCTTCTTCTGAAAATTAAGTACGGATTCCTGATCAATGTACTTCTCCAGAATTTTGCTGATTTCTTTTTTGTCTTTCTTCACCACGATTACGGCTTCCGTATTTTTATGGTTATCCAGGATGCCATCCACAAGCTCTGTGCTGTAGTTCATTCCATTGGATTTCGCTTCATCAAGAGTGATGACTGCAGCATCAATTTCACCGCTCTGAAGCTTTGCTTTCAGGGAATTATACGGTATGTTGATGAGATCCACATCCATATCCCTGACAATCTTCTTTGTGATCAGTTCCTGATCTCTTGAGGTAATATCGATACCGATTTTCATCTTTTTCTCAATGGTTTTCAGGGATGAATCATGGAAGACCATTGCGTGGTTGCCGACATAGGAGTCTCTTCCGAAGTTGATCAGCACCTCTATCTGATAACCTTCGGCGATAAAATGCTCAGCCGCCAGTTTGGACATCACCGCAAAATCATACCTGTCCTGCATCAGAGATTCCAGACGATTTATCGCACCTCGCATATAAGCAAGATTGATGGAAAACTTTGATGCCAGATCGCTGTTGTATAGACCTGTAGCGAGTCCTTCGTACCTTTTGGTATAGGGCAGCGGCATAACGCCGACAATGAAATTGATGTCTGAAACCTGAAGCAGCTTGATATGATCAATTTTACTGATGTATGATCCCAGATGCCCTCTTCTGTCGATTTTTATCGCATTGACGTCAGAGAGAAATTTTATGGCAGACTGAACCGTACCTCTGGCCAAGGAATACTTCTCAGCAAACTGAGCCACTGTGTCAATTCTGTCGCCTTCCTCTTTGGTCAGGAATTCCTTCGAAAGACTGGTAATGATGTATGCATTTTTATTGACCAGTTTTTTCCTGTAATCCATTTTTACCACCAACGTACAATATTTTGTACTTTCATAATAGCATAGACCTAAAAGGTTTACAACAGTCTTTGCTGAAAATCTGAAATTCTGCATCAGCTCCATTATTTTTGATGCTTACTCCTGAAATTCAGCTCTGAATAAGACCATGGATAAAGGCCTATCAGCCTGCTCCATGGTCTCTCATCTTAAATCCCAATACAGATTTCTTATTATACGATTCTGTTTCTTAAGGTTCCGATTCCTTCGATCTCACACTCGACCATGTCCCCTACTTTCATGAACCTTGGCGGATTGAATCCCTTACCCACGCCTGCAGGCGTTCCCGTTGCGATGATGTCTCCCGGCTCAAGGGTAATCCCTCTTGAGAAGTCCGAAATGATTGCTGATATGTCGTTCATGAGGAGCTCGGTGTTTGACTCCTGTCTCACTTCTCCATTCATCCTGCTTCTGATATCGAGCTTTATGGGAAAGCTAAGTGCCGATTTGTGGACGATGACAGGTCCCAGCACACTGTGTGTATCAAGGCTCTTGCTCTTGTACCACTGCAGATGCTCTGTCTGAAGCTTTCTTGCGGACACATCATTGAAGATGCTGTAGCCGAAGATATAATCCTCTGCTTTCTCCCTGGGAATATCTTTTCCTCTCTTTCCGATGATCACTGCCAGCTCCACTTCATAGTCCAGCTCCTCATCGATTTCGGAGAATGCTCTGATGTCCTCATCATGACCGATGATCCTTGTGGTCCTCTTGGAGAAATAGACAGGCTTGTCCCGGTTTTCCAGATCGTCTCTCAGAAACATCGATGATTCCTTGATGTGTGAAGCGTAGTTCACGCCCACACAGATGATGTCGTGTTTCGGTCTTATGATGGGCGATCTCATCATGACTTCTTCAAGTGGTACCCCGACGTTTCTTTCATTGACCAGTACCTGAGAAAGGATTTCGATGTCCGTATCCGTCACTTCTTCGATGAATCTGTTCATGTCTGTGTATCGTTCATGACCGATGATCCTCGAGATGCGCAGGACTTTCTTCTCGTCCAGGCTGAGGACGCCGATCTGTTCTTTTCCTTCGTGGATGAATGTCAGAAATTTCATATGTGTTTCCCCCCTGCTTTTTCTTTATGCCGCTTACTGTCTGACTTTATAGTACTTATCTTTGATTACAATGAAGTTCTCATGTCTGATATTGTCCCACTCTGTTTTCCTGTACTTGAGCCTCTTCAGAAGAAAGTTCATATGGTCCTCATTATAAGGCCTGAATATATTCATCTTCACAAACTCCAAAGCGTCGTCATGATTTTCATGGGAAGGATCGTGATAGGCTTCAAGAAACTCATAGAACATGTCCAAACCGCCTACATTCTCCGGCGGCGCATCCCCCTTTCCGTCAAGAAGC
>DAMDIS010000174.1:0-338 GCA_032100885.1 Proteiniclasticum sp. | reverse complement strand
AAATTTCACTTTGCTGGGAAAGAGCGCTTTCTTTTTCATCTCTTCCTGAAACCTCTTCTCGTAGTGGAGAAACTTCTCTTCAGTTTCTTTCAGTCTCTCCTCATAGTAGTCCAGGTTGCTCTGGAAGTCGCGATGCTCTTCGATATTGTTCAGATCGTTGGTCACAAAGCTGTTTTCTTCCTTGAGGTCGAATCTGTAGAGATGACCGCCAAGTTCAGGTTCCTCCCCTCTGAAGTTCGTCACACGCATGATGGTTTCATGCAGCCGGTGAAAGGTTCCTCCGGCAGGCAGGATAACTTTTCGAAAGATCAGGGGCTTCGAATCATTAAGCTCGATTC
>DAMDIS010000173.1:0-4151 GCA_032100885.1 Proteiniclasticum sp. | reverse complement strand
ATTTCTTTGGCAGCTTTTTCAGAGGCTTCACGACAGGATCATCCACGGAAACTGCTTTGAATAAATCTTATAAAATTTGCAGCTTATTATAGCATTTTATAAGATTCTGGCAGCTGTTACGTTACCTCCTTAGCTTATCTGTGCTTATAGGATTTCACAACGTTCATAGACATCAATAGGGCCGCTGTAATCCTTAGAAACCCACAGTTATATGTCCTGAAGTGTATATCTTATGGAAGCCTCCTGTTGATACCGGTCTTTGTGAGCCTTTTTGTAGTGATACATCTGATCGTCAGCCTCTTTCAGGATTTTATTGAAATCAAGATGATCTCCTCCGGGAAAAATACTATACCCATAGGAAACCGTAGGCAGGATGACGTCACTTCCTCGTATTTCTTTAAGCTTATCTGTCATTGTCTTAATCTGAAGCTCTATTTTTTCATTGTCTGTTTCAGTGCTTAATACAGAGAATTCATCTCCTCCAAAACGGTAGCATGTATAGAATTTACCAAATGACCCTCTGACCACTGAAGCTACAGCTTGTATGACTCTGTCTCCATAGTCATGTCCATATGTATCGTTGACATTCTTGAAGTCGTTGATATCAAGAATAATGACAGAAAAAGGCTTTGATTTTATCATTTCCTTTGCAGCCTTATCAAAAGCGGCACGGTTATAAAGACTTGTCAGCGTATCAAAGCTGTTGTCAAATTCAGACAGAAGCAAATAATACAGGAACAGTGCCAGAGTTACACAGTGCCATGATGAATATGCCAGAGGCTCAACAAGCTGAATGCTTGTACCTATGATCGTAAAAAGAGACAATGCGAGAAGTTTCTTCATGATGGGATAGTTGTATTTTCTGCCCATATCTAGTGTACTGACCACAAGAATAATAAAATTTACAATATATACGGCAATAAAGATGAAAAAATAGTCACCTCTATGATACTGATTATTGGAATCAACATAAAAAATAAAACTGAACAGCGGTGATAAGACTGTTGCGGCGGCATTTAGCAGTGTAGGAACAAGCAAGAATTTGTGCGTGATCAGAATTCTACTGTCAAATATAAATGTGATTACTACAGGAATCATAGGTGCCAGCGCAAATCCAAGGACATTGCTGATGATGTTGATATTTCTGAGGTTTAAGCTCCCGTTATCTGCATATATCGATCCAGCCTCGGATAGAATGATGATCATAGTCAGAATAATACCGATGAGAAGCGGCTTCTTTCTTACTTTGTTCAGAGCAGTACTAGAATTCATCAGCCCAATGAGGCAAATGAGCGCTGCTGTGTCTATAAGATAAGTTGCAATATACATTCATCCTGCCCCCCTTCATTCTTAATCAAGTATCTTCTATCTTAACTTCTATCACCATTGAGATTGTGCCAAATAGGTATCAATTCCAGTGAAATAAATAAAACTTTAACAATTTGAACTATATTTGTTCAGTTATTATGCATGAATGATCAATATTTATTATCCTGATATTTGTTATTGCACTAATTATATATGCATGCCTTTTCTCAGTCAATTCAATAATAGTGTCCCTTCAACTGAAAAGAGACCCATCATCCAGACGGGACTCTTTCAGCTTAATTTCCGATCTTTCTTGCGTATGAGACGATGGACTGGATTTCTCTCTTATCCACATAATTCGTTGGATGAACAAAACCATCAAGAATCGCTTTTTCATCCTCCGTCTTGTTCTTCTTTTTCTCCATGACCCTTCTGAATACATTGAGCATTCTCCTGGTTATCCCTTTCGCTTTTGTAAAATCTACACCACCAGGCAGGTAGAAGAACTGATGGAACTTAAGCTGTTCCTCATTGAAGTTCTTACTCTTAATGACATCAATATCTTTCTGCACATTATTGTTGCCTCCACAGGCAAATATGATGATCGGCTTTTCTTTAAACCAGTTCAGCACTTTCTTGTTCTTGCTCATTTTTCCCATGTATACACCAGTTCCAAAAATGACATTGTGATATTGACTGATTTCTGATTGCTTAAAATCTGAAAAATTTCTGATTTCCCAGCCTAACTCCTCTGCTATCCAAGTTGCGTACTGAAAAGTGTTTCCATATCTGCTCTTGTATAGAACTATATTTTTCATCGCTGTATTCCTTTCCTTACTGATTACTGTTCGCCTTGCTATTCGATCTTTCTGACAAACCTGTCATCTTCATGCTCAGATTCCAGATTTTTTTCTGTTTCTCCCGATCAAGGGCGTGTTCTGCAGCTTTTTCCTCAATTGTCAAATTGAAGAATTTCCCGCTGGTCTCCTTAAGTTCACTGGATGAAGCAAGATAATAAACAGCATCACCTGAAATCCCCGGATCTTTCAGAAAGTGCCAGGTGATATTGTGTAGAAACCACCTGTACAGTCTTCCGTTATTGTTGCCGATGTTCGTTCTTACACCACCTGGATGCATGGCGTTTATCGTAACCCCCGTACCTTCGAGATCTTCAGCCATCTGCCAGACGGTCATAAGCTGGGCGGTCTTCGAGGCACCATACCCTCTTAGGCCGGTATACCTTCTTCTTTTCCAGTTGATGTCATCTTCATGTACTGTTCCGAAACGATGTCCTTCTGAGTTCACCTGTATGATTCTTGATGGAGATGATTCGATCATCCTCTGCATAAGAAGTTTCGTAAATAGGAATGATGCCAGGTGATTGACGCAGAATACCTGCTCTACGCCATCTTTATTGAGTATTCGTTTCGTGGAATGCATACCTGCACTGTTGATGAGGACATCAATCCTTTGATATTTTTCGGCAATTTCAGATGCTGCCCTTTCTACCTGTTTCAGGTCACTAAAATCAGCAAGGTGGTAGTCAACATTGACAGAATGCTTCCTTTCTATTTCATCTTTTATCGCTTTAGCCTTTGCTTCATTTCTGACCACCATCACGATGTCTGCTCCTCCGGCAGCAAGTGCTTTTGCAGATTCGTAGCCCACACCGGAACTTGCACCGGTGATCACGCAGAGCTTCCCCGTCATTGGCTCGTCACTATGCTTCTGCTTGGCTCTGCCGTTTTTCATGAACATCAGCTCTTCTGGAAATCTCAACATTTCAGCTTATCCCCCTACCCGAAAAATTTTCTCATAAATCCTCGATAAACAGGTCTCACAAAAGGAATGCCATCATAGATATCTCCCCACAGATCATAGTAATCTCTCTGCTCTATAATGAAGCCTTCACTGTTAAATGTCAGCTTGGTCGCACCATAAATCGGTTTGTCTGGAAATTTACGAAAAGACATTGTCATCTTCCAGTCCATCATCACGATATTATCGGTTTTTGTGATACTGTAGATATCCATCTTCAGGCTTCTGCAGCGCTTCGTGAGGCGGTTGCACATTTCAAGAAATTTATCTTTCCCTTCAATTCTCTGAATGGAATCCTGAAAAACAATATTGTCGTGATAGTATGAAAAAATATGCGACCAGTCTGGCTTTCCCATTTCGTTGTATGTTTTTGACCAAAGCTCTCTAATCTCTTCAATGGAGAGTGTATTGTCAGCATTTCCTCTTTCCATAATTCCCCCTGGAATTGTTAGATTTTTTCAAATATTACATCTTAATGGTATCACACCTTTTTCCGAATAATCAACATGAATAAAGTAATGCCACTACAATAAGAAATCTGTTGAGTAATGGCTGGGGATATGATTCGAACCTGAATCAGCAGACAAAAACAGTGACTATGAATTAACTTCACCCGTTAATTCATAGTCACTGCCCTATTGCTTATGCGTTTAAATCTCTGTCGATATAGAAATTGGCCCCGGATACCACGATCGCTCCTCCGATGAAGTTGCCAAGTGCAACCACAACAAAGCTTATGAGTATTCCCGCAACGGTGATATTTCCTCCGTTAACAAATGCCATGATGAGATAGAACATGTTGGCCACGATATGTTCTGTACCGCTCAGTACAAACAGCGCAATCGGAAACCATACCGCCAGTATCTTCCCCGTAACCGTCTTTGCACTGTATGCCATCATGACACCACTGCAGACGATTATATTGCATAGTACAGCACTGATAAACATCTGACTTATAGGCATTGTGGTTTTTGCTGCGGCGCTGCTGATCACAGTCTCCAGCATATGTTCACTGAATATTCCTG
>DAMDIS010000172.1:1220-4181 GCA_032100885.1 Proteiniclasticum sp. | reverse complement strand
ATAGGAGTCTTATGCCATCTGCTGTCTGCATAAAGAATGAAAACAGACAGAAAATAGAAAAGCACGCCTCCTCTTAATCCGTAGCCAAGGGTGACCACCGTGATGGGAAAGAGGAACAGAAAATGGCTGATCGCGCTTTCCTTTCCCAGAATGATTATGGCAAAAACCACCACGAGAAAAGAGCCCGTAATAATCATCGGTTTATGAAGTGCGGGTCTGTAGCTTTTGATATAGTTGATCAGCAAGGCCAGGGCGGAGGAAAAAAGCAGAATAACAGCTTCATTTTTGAAGTTTACTCCCTCCACAATGAAACCAAGGACCAGTAAGAACAGGATAAAGATATACAGCATAACTTTGTTCAGCTTCAAAATAATCCCCCTATCATAATGAGTGACTCATCAGATTCAGTCTTCTTCATATTATCATTTCTCTTAGAGCATTGCTATAAGTGATCAAAAGGTTTTCATGGAAATAAGTACAGTTTTTTCCGAGTGAACAAGATGAGTAGTGTAAGGGTTATGGGCCTCTTTTTCCGGAAAGTTCTGCTGAATAAAAAGGCATCTGGTTCTCAGGTTTTGAGACCAGATGCCTTCAATATCATCTAGAATAATAACGGTTTCTGCGGGCTTATCTGAATTCCATGGGTTCAGATGTACCGATTTTCAGCTTATCCAGTGCCCGGCTTCTCATGAATTCATCATCCATATGCCTAGGCATATAGGTGTTCAGAGCTTTGTCTCCGCTCCAGAAGATGGGCTTGTGGGCAAATACTGCGCGGATTTCACCGCTTGTGTCTTTTGTCAGTTTAACCTTGACCATCATGCCATCCGGATCCTTTGCACCCTTGTAGTCAATGAAGAGAAAGTTTCCGAGGCTGTAATAGATGGGCTTTCCGTTATAGATCTCCACTTCCTGCAGCACGTGCGGATGGTTTCCGTAAACGAGGTCCACGCCCATATCGATGAGCTTCTGACCCATGCTTTTCTGTTTCCAGGAGACTTCATGTGTATTCTGTCCACCCCAGTGCATAGCGGCGATGATATAATCGACCTTTTCCACTTCCTTCATCATCCGGATGTCTTCAATGATCTTTTCATCCGATACGAAGCTTGAATTGAAACCCAGATAGCCGAGCATACCGACTTTGAATCCGTCTTTTTCGAAGACGGTGTATTTGTCCACTCTGACATTCCCGATTTCGATGCTGTCGGTTACCGACAGGTTCGTACCGAAATACTCGATGCCATATTCATCCAGATGGTGGAGGGTATCGTCAAAGCCTTCCTGAAGATAGTCCACCATGTGGTTGTTCACCACATTGACATGGGTGATTCCGCCTTTTGAGAGCACATCAAGATAATCGATTCGGTGGGCTTTGTAGGTGTAGATTTTCCCCGGCTGATGAGCACTTCTGTCTGTAAAGACATTTTCAAGATTTGTGACGACCATGTCCGCATCATCAAAATCATCCTTAAGATGGGAGAGGAAGTACCCGCCTCCATGCTCCAGCCATTTTGCATCAAAGGGATTCTTTCGGCCAAAACCGGTTCCAAGACCCATATCACCCAGAAGGATCAGATCGATTTCCCTCATCTTCTGGCTCTGGCTGAGCTTTTCGAAATAGCCTTCCAGTTCCTTTTTTCCGTTGTCTTCGATGAAGCCAAGAAGATGAAGCTTGATGCTCTCGTCACTTGGATCTCCGATTTCAATCATGTCTCCGCCGGTGAAGGCAATTTCATAACCTGTGATGATCAGAAGATCCTGAAGAGGAACCATCAGAAGATTTTCTCGGTTTATATAAGCCTCTGCGGTAAGCATCACTTTTTTCTGGTAGATGCGATCATCCTTAAACTCCACCAGGCTTCCTCTTTTGCCGGAGTGAAAGGCTGCTGAAATCTGACCTTCCTCTGTATTTTTTATAATGGTGATCTCTTCGCCCTCAACAGTCCAGCTCATCTCATAATCAAGAAGATGGGACATGAGTTCAAGAGATACGAATGGGATATCCCATTTTCTTTCCACTATAGTATGTTTTTCATTCTGTTCTTTTCTTATTCTTAAGGATTCTCCCTTAAGATCAGTCACGATGCCTTTTGTAAATGTAAGGTCCGGACTGTGCTTCCTGAGCATGCTCATTTCCTCAGAAACGATATACGCTTCATAAGGATCGATGATTTCCTGCTCGGTATCGGTATCTTTTATTCCTGTAAGTCCTTTTGCCAGTTCAGTATCATTCAGTCCGAAAAGTGAGCCTGAGATAACAGCAAAGAGCGCAATGACCAGCAGTGCAAGCCAGAGGAATTTACGACTTTTAAGCAAATATATCAACTCTTTCATCATATTATGTTCTACATAGAAGCAAAACCGAGATTATTATAACATAACTAAAGTATGATGTATGTGAATGTTGATATATTCCAAAAGTATTAAGAATCAATGTGAAATGAGGCTAAAAAGAAAGAGGATCTCATCGCATGCAAGGCAGTGGAACCAGAGGTAAAATCTAATGGAGATAAAAATAAAAGCGCCCCATTCCGATCTGGAATGAGGCGGGATAGATATGTTTGCGATGCTAGAGAAGTCTTGAAAAACAGTCTCTGCAGATGAGTGTTGAACCTGCGTTTCCGCTGATGTAGTTCCCCTTCACGAGTCCTTTGTCGCAGACGGAGCATGTTTTCTTAGGTGCCTTTTTCTCGGCGGATTCAGCTGAAGTCTCTTTCTTCTCTTTCCGTCCGCTCAGTTTCCCTTTAGTGTTTGACGGGGGTTCGTAGCTCTTCTCTTTGATGGCCTCTTCTCTCCTGAAGACCGTAAAGTCTAAGTGAAAAACACTTTCCTTATAGAGCTCCAGTTCAAACCGGGGATTTTCCTTGTCGTAGTACTCTTCGATGACAATCCTTGTCACCTGGGCATCGTTTATGATGAGGCCTGATTTTTCTATGCCGTCAAAGATGCTTTTTGTGA
>DAMDIS010000172.1:0-1060 GCA_032100885.1 Proteiniclasticum sp. | reverse complement strand
CGGATTCTGTGACCTTGCAAGGAGCGCAATGGTCGACTCATATATGGCGTAACGGTCACTGTAGCTTCCCGTATCATGGGGCATGAAGAAGCGGCCGTTTTTGCTGACCATTTTGAAATTCGATTTACTGATGGGTGTTCCGGGAATCACCACTTTTGCATAATCTGCCATGGAAGAAGATCTCCTTTCTCTCTTTAAGTCGTTGCTTTATTGTCTGATGAAATGAACGTTTATTCACTTTTGATTATAACATGGATGAGGAATATTGCTTAAGATAAATATTCAACTTCTTTTAAGTTTTTTTGTGTATTCATTTCATAGAGGTTATAATATCATAGTTAGGGAAACGAATTGAATCACATGAGTTATTTATGAAGCGACTCCACGAAAAAGGAGGAGCTGAAGGAAAAACCGGCAGGATTCAACATTTCATTCCCGATCTTAAGCAAGATCAGACGAGAATCAGATGAAGGAGGCTGGGTTCTGTTTATGACAGATTCCCGTGATAAAGATTATGAAAGATGTTTATATATTAGCCATTGAATCAAGCTGCGATGAGACAGCATGCAGCATTGTCAGAAACGGCAGAGAGGTATTGTCCAATGTCATCTCCTCGCAGATCGACATCCATCAGAAGTTTGGTGGAGTCGTTCCGGAAGTTGCTTCAAGAAAGCACGTGGAGAACATTACAGGAGTTGTTGAGCTTGCCATGAACGAGGCGAAAGTTACAAGAGAAGAAATCGATGCGGTTGCGGTGACCTACGGTCCCGGTCTTGTCGGTGCTCTTCTTGTAGGCCTTCAGTTTGCAAAAGGGTTTGCCTATTCCTTGGGGATTCCGCTCATCGGTGTCAATCACATAGAAGGGCATATCGCCGCAAACTACATCCAGTACAAGGATCTTGTACCGCCTTTTGTCTCCCTTGTTGTATCCGGAGGACATACTTTTGTTGTGCACGTCAAGGACTATGACGACTTCGAAGTCATGGGTGAAACCAGAGACGATGCAGCAGGCGAAGCCTTCGACAAGGTTGCAAGAGCCATGGGGCTTGGATATCCCGGT
>DAMDIS010000171.1:0-4190 GCA_032100885.1 Proteiniclasticum sp. | reverse complement strand
AGAAGGATATGGAGGATCTTGTTGAGGATCTCAAGGAGCAGGTTTCCAAAGCCTTTGAGGATGGAGAGTATGAGGGGAAGAGAGATCGTATCATCATGACCCTTCAGGAGAAACTGGACAGGCAGTATCAGGAAATCAAAAAAGAAGCCAAGAGTGAAGGTTTTGAGATGAAGCCTGTGCCGCCGAGATTTGTGTTTATCCCCATCAAAGATGGAATGCAGATGCCTCCTGATGTTTTTGAAAGTCTTTCACCCGAAGAGAAGAAAAGCCTGGATGAAAAAGGAAGAAGGCTGGCAAGGTCTCTGGATGATACACTGAAGGAAAGTCAGCGCCTGGAGGACGGTGCCAAAGAGGAAATGAAGAAACTGGAGGAAAGCATCACTTTTCAGGTGGTGAAACCAAGGGTTGAACTTCTTAAATCCAGATATCAGGGATTCAGAAAGATCGAGGAATATCTCGATGAACTCATGAAAGACGTGGTGGAGCATCACAAGATCTTTCTCGCCAAAGCACCCCAGGAAGAAAGCCGTGAAGCATCTCCTTTCATGCAGGAAGAAAAGGATCCCTTTATCCGGTATCAGGTCAACGTTTTTGTGAACAACAGGTCATGCGTAAGTGCGCCTGTGGTCATGGAACCGAATCCGAACTACTATAATCTCTTCGGAAAGCTTGAGTACAAGAGCCATATGCTTTCCATGAATACAGATTTCACCATGCTCAGACCAGGAGCCATACACCATGCCAATGGAGGGTTCCTGATTCTTCAGATCAAGGACATCCTTCAGGATCCCTATGCCTGGGAAACGCTGAAGAAAGCCATCAAGCACAGAAAGGCCGTGGTAGAAAATATCGGGGAGCAGTACAGACTGGTTCCTGCAGGAACCATACGACCCGAACCCATGCCTCTTGATCTTAAAATCATCATCATATCGGATCCGGAGATCTACTATCTTCTCTACAGTCTTGACGATGATCTTAAGAGGCTCTTTAAAGTGAGGGTGGATTTTGACGTGGATATGCCAAGGACTACGGAGAATCTCCGGCAGTACGTCTCTTTTGTGAATTCACTGTGCGAAAAGGACAACCTTCTTCCCTTTACAAGATCTGCAGTGGGAAAGGTCATTGAATTCGGGTCAAGGATTGCAAGCGATCAGAATAAGCTCTCCACAAGATTCAACAAGGTCACCGAAGTGATCTATGAATCCTCGGCCATCGCTTCCCAGGAAGAGGCTGTTGAGGTTCTGGACATTCATGTGAAGAAAGCCATAGAGGAGAGAAAGGACAGGGAAGACAGGCTGGAGGAGCGTATTCGCGAGCAGATCACAAAAGGCAACATCCTCATCCATACCGAAGGCAGTGAAGTGGGCCAAATCAACGGTCTTTCCGTTCTGGATACTGGAGGATACATGTTCGGGATCCCGACAAGGATCACGGCAAGGACCTATGCGGGAGACGAAGGGGTCATCAACATCGAGCGGGAAACTAAGATGAGCGGAAGCATCCATACCAAAGGTGTACTGACTCTTTCCGGTTATCTGGGGGGAATATTCGCTCAGGAAACACCTCTTGGCCTTACGGCTCAGGTCACCTTTGAACAGTCATATGGAGGGATTGACGGAGACAGCGCATCCAGTGCTGAGCTATATGCGATACTTTCCAGTCTCTCCGATGTGCCCATCAGGCAGGGTATAGCCGTTACAGGATCCGTGGACCAGAGAGGAGAAATCCAGCCCATTGGAGGCGCAACGGAAAAAATCGAGGGATTCTTCGATGTGTGCAGGGAAAAGGGGTTTGACGGCAGCCAGGGTGTCATGATCCCCATGCTGAACGTGGACAATCTCATGCTTAAAGACGAAGTCATCTCGGCTGTGAAAGACGGACTTTTCCATATCTATGCCATCAAATCCGTAGACGAGGGCATAGAAGTCCTGACAGGAAGGTCTTCCGGCAGAAATACCGATAAAGGCTTTGTTGAAGGAAGCGTGTTTGATCTCGCCTACAAGAAACTCAGAAGATTTTCTGAAGCCATTCATGCCATGAAAAGATAATTTCTATAGATGAAAAAGGAGAAGGCTGAATTTCAGTCTTCTCCTTTAAAATGGCATTTTTTTAAGTGAAAGGGGCTATTTCTCTTCCCTGACACTTACACCTTTCCAGAAAGCAACATGATTTTTAATTTCAGCTGCTGCAGTCTTCGGCTCTTTGTAGGTCCAGGCGGCATTGGCGTTTTTCTTTCCGTTTACTTCTATATCGAAATAGCTTGCTTCGCCCTTCCAGGGACACGTCGTATGGTGGTCAGTTTCCGTGAGAAAATCAGTGTTCACATCGTCAGTGGGAAAGTAGTGGTTGTTTTCCACCACAATGGTTCTGTCACTTCTTGCAATGACTTCGTCATTCCAGGTTGCTACGATCATTTTAACACCTCCTTTTTCTGCTAAAGGGTCTTCATGAAATCCTTGGCGCGTTCTATGATAGCCGCATCACCAACAGCAAGGATCTTGTCGTTTCTCTCCAGTTCCATATAGGGGCCAGGAGAAAGAATGAGGTCCTTTCCTCTTCGGATTCCGATGATGGTGGCACCGGTTTTCTGCCAGAATTTGCTTTCGGAAATGGTCTTTCCGATGAGGTGGGAATCGTCACTGATGGGAATTTCCACAGGATTCATGGGGTTTGTGTTTTTAAGTCTTTCGGAATAGTCGATGATTTTGTCGATGATTTCCATGATCTCTGTTTCTATGGCTTTTTTCTTTGCCAGCAGATCAAGGACCTCACTTCTCAAAGAAGAGATGCTTTCCTTGTTCTGATTGCTCTCCATGTATTTATGGGCATTTCTTTTGGATGTGATGACCACACCGCTTCCTAAGGTCGCCTGAACCACTTCCATATCTTCAAGGAGAATGATGGCACGCCTTATGGTCTCTGGCGAGACATTGTATTCGCCGGCAAGAGAGGAACGTCCGAATATCTTAGCACCTTCCTTGAATTCTCCATTTGCGATTCTGGATGCGATATCCAGGGCGATCTGTTTATACCGGGGAACTTTAATTCTTATTTCTTTATCCATCAATAACACTCCCAATCTGTTTATATCCTCATTATATCATGAAGACAATGTTATGCAGTATTTTGCACTTTTCTTCATAATATGTTTTCAGGAAGTGATGCATTGACACCTGGAAAAAGGTGCCGTATAATCAAATCAAAACGATTGAACGATTGTTCAATCGTAAAATCGTAGAAATGGGGGAGACGAAATGATAAAAACAGCACCAGCAGAAAAGTGCGACTGCGATGTGATCCATGAGGATGTCATGAAACTGGTCAGGCAGAAGATGCCAAGGGAAGAGTCGCTGCTGGATCTTGCAGAGCTTTTCAAAGTCTTTGGGGACTTCACAAGAGTCAAGATTCTATGGGCGCTGGACACCCATGAGATGTGCACCTGCGATCTCGCTTTTGCACTCAACATGACTCAGTCGGCCATTTCTCATCAGCTGAGGGTGCTGAAGCAGGCAAAGCTTGTGAAAAACAGACGGGAAGGAAAAATCGTCTATTACAGCCTTGCAGATGATCATGTCAGGACCATATTCGATCAGGGAATGGAACACATCAGTGAAGCTTAGGAGTGATAGATAGATGGAGATGAAGAAAAAGGAGCTGGTCCTCGAGGGTCTTTCCTGTGCAAACTGCTCAGCGAAGATTGAGGATGAGACAAATGCCATAGATGGGGTAAGCGCCAGGGTCAACTTCGTGACGAAGACACTCTCGCTTGAATATGATCCTCATTACGGGGATGAAGAAATCATCAAGGCGGTAAAAGGAATCGTGCTGAGTCATGAACCCGATATCGACATCATAGACAAGAACAGGTCTGTGGAAGAGACATTCCTTCTGGAAGGACTCTCCTGTGCAAACTGTGCCGTGAAGATGGAGGATGAGATCGGGAAGATCCACGGAATTGAAGGGGTCAGCATCGATTTTGTCACAAAAAAGATGAGGGTAATGCCCACGAAAGGCAGCCTTTCAGAACTTGAGCTTGAAAAGATAAAAAGCATTGTCAGTGAAATCGAAGGGGATACCGAAGTGGTCTCCTTAAGGGACAGAAGCCCATCGGGCAGAATGAGCGCAGGATCACTTTGGTCCCAGCATAAGGAAGATATGCTGAAGATTTCGGGAAGTGCACTGCTCCTCAT
>DAMDIS010000170.1:0-4265 GCA_032100885.1 Proteiniclasticum sp. | reverse complement strand
CCTGCAATCAGCCTATGGCTGCCATCACTGTTTAGTTAAGGAGCGCTATGAAATATCAGTTCAAGTATGAGACGAAAGCCGGGGACCTCTGGCAGCTCTCCATGTACGGAATCTATCGGTCTATCGTCGGCGTGGTCAATATTGTCTTCACCGCAGCAATGGTCGTACTGATGGTAAGGTACTTTGCAGACGTAAGCTGGGTCTATCGATTGCTGATGATTTTGGGCCTGTCGCTGTTTACTGTCATTCAGCCCCTGGTGATCTACAGCAGGGCGAAGAAACAGCTGAGCGGAATGTCAAGGGAAATGGAAATCGGATTTGACGATTATGGTGTCCATGTGAAATCGGACAAAGAAAAATCCAGTATCAAATGGAAAAATATAAGAGGTATAGCGAAGCAGCCTACGCTTGTGATCGTATATTCCTCGGCAACACATGGGTTTATTCTGACCAACAAAGTTTTGGGTAAAGAGAGGGAAGCGTTTTATCGCTATGTCATATCAAAACTGAAAAGATAAACCATCAGGTGAAAAAATGGAGTCGTAATTCCTCGTTAAAAATGAATTACGGCTCCTTTTCTTTTTGTCATAAAGCAACAGGTTATTTCACAGACAAAAAGAAGCAGCTCACTGCATCACTGCAGAAGCTGCTTTCTAATATGAGCGAATACTGTTTTTATTTCAGATTGAGCAGCTCAAGATGTCTTGAAATGTGCTCATCCAGATGCTTCATATAGGATTCTTCGTGCTCATCCAGAGCTTTGAAGAACCTGTCTCTTAAGATGAAGCTGCCGTCATCGTCCTTGTCCCTCAGGATATATCCGTAGGTGATATGAAGAAGCTGTCTTGCATCATTATTTTTGAGATACTTCGGCAGGTCTTTGTCTTCCACACTTTCCAGGTCCTCGATGTTTGCAAGGTTTGTGGTGACATGATAAAGCTTTGTGGCGTCGCTGAATTTCCTTAAAGCATGGAAGTGCATGTCACGATAAAGCTTCGGATCGTTTTCGGAGATCACTTCAACGGCTTCAAGCCAGTTGGTTCCTGCGGTCTTCACATGGAACTTTCCATGGGTTTCTTCTGCTACAATAGGGAAGATGCTGAATTTGTCGCTTCCTGAATGTACGCTGATTCTGTAGCCGTAATGCTCTGCAATGGCCACATGGCTTCTGATGTCTTCTCTGAACTCATCAAGGCTGCCGATGTAGTCGATGCCCTTCTGGAATTCACCGATGAATCTTGGCGCCATGGTGGAGATGACGATTTTTCTGTCGCTGAGCTCTCTTGCGATGATGTAGTGGGAGACAGGGGATGTAGGCGTTGAGGTTTCATCTATGGAGATCTCAAAATCAAGAGGTTTCTTGTAGCCTACGATGATTTCCTCGTAAACTTCCTTGATGAAGTCGATGGCCGCATAATAGGTCAGGACATCTCTCATGAGCTGAACCCTGTCTATTTCAAAGCTCAGGCTGCCAAGGGATACAGACTCGTTGAGATACTTGTCCTCATAGTAGCTTCGGATGGATTCATCCAGAGCATCATATTTTTCACCAAGCTCTGCATCGTTAAGGTTAAGAATGGTGTTGTCGATCTTCTCGGAAGAATCAAGGGTGATCATGGTTGCACCAAGATCAAGTTCCTTCAGGATATCCTCCTTGGTCTTCAGATGGTCACCGTCCGCGCCGTAGCCTTTCTTGTAGCCTTCCTGAAACACTGCATAGGCTGCTGAATCGATGACATCTTCATACTTTCTCGCGGTCATGTCCAGCTCACGTACACTCTGCTGAGCAAAGATCGGGAATACCTCGGTATTTCTTACTGCTCTGATGTGTCCGGGTGTTGCAAGGCCAAGCCTGTCACCAAGTCCTACAGATGTCCTGTGCTCTGTGTTCGCCACAGGTTCAGTGTACGGGAAAAACCTGTTCAGTACGAGTCTGTTCTCATGATCGGCTGGACAGAGCTTGTAACCGTCCTTTTCATCACCGGACAAAGCGTCGTAAAGTTCGCCTTTACCTGCTGCAAGAAGGAACTTCTCCATGCCGTCCTTGATCATGACAAGCTTTGTTCCGCCTGCATGGGAAAAAGATTTTGAATATACTCTGACGCCCTCATACTGGGGTCTCAGGGAGTTGTTATTGAGATCGATGATCAGTTCATTATACATTTATACTGCCTCCTGTACGATTCACTCTAAATGAGCGCTAATCTTGTTTTCATACCTTAAATTATACACCATGACGCTCTGATTTTGAGCGGTAAAAGGACGTAAAAGGGATAAGTTAGCCATTTATTCATATAATTGAGCAAAATTAAGTCAGGAGCGTAGTGAGTTAAAGGGAACCACAGTATACACACACAACGAATGAATCAGCTGATGCTGATAATGGGAGGAAATTATGTTAAAAAATATCAAGAATACCATTGAAAAGAAAAACGGTCATTATAAGGAAAAGGTGCTTCAGTTCGGAGAGGGTAACTTTCTGAGAGCATTTGTAGACTGGATGATCGATGAAGCCAACGACGAAGGACTCTTCGACGGAAGCATCGTTCTTGTTCAGCCCATAAGTCAGGGTATGGTCAATATGATCAATGATCAGGACGGTTTATATACTCTCGTCATGAGAGGGCTTGAAAACGGAAAGAAGACCGAGAAGGTCAAGGCAATCACATCCGTATCAAGGGGAATCAATCCTTTTGAAGACTATGAAAGCTATATCAGGCTTGCGGAGAGCGAAGATCTCAAGATCATCGTATCAAACACCACAGAAGCAGGCATATCTTATGTGGAGGGGGACAGATTTGAAGACAGGCTGCCAAAATCCTTCCCTGCAAAGATCACCAGTTTCCTTCATCACAGATACACACATTTTGATGGTGCGGAGGATAAGGGAATCCTTCTTCTGCCTGTGGAACTTATAGACAACAACGGACCGGAGCTGAAGAGAATCGTCATGCAGTATGCAAAGGAATGGAATCTGGATCCTCTTTTCATGAAGTGGATGGAAGATCACTGCACATTCGCAAACACTCTGGTCGACCGTATCGTTACGGGATATCCAAGGGATGAAGTCGCTGCATACAGCGAAAAGTTCGGTTATGAAGACAATCTGATGGTCACATCAGAAGTGTTCAACCTTTGGGTCATCGAAGCGGACAAAAAGTATGCGGATCTTCTGCCTATCGCAAAGACAAGCGCAAATGTCATCTGGACTGACGATGTCCGTCCCTACAAGAAGAGAAAGGTGAGAATCTTAAACGGTGCACACACCTCTACTGTTCTTGCAGCATACCTTTCAGGATATGACTATGTCGGACAGTTTATAGAAGACGAAGACTTCAATGCCTTCCTGAAATCCCTTATCTTTGATGAAATCATTCCGACCATCGATCTGCCAAAAGATGAGCTGAAGGCATTTGCAGATGCGGTCTTTGAGCGTTTCGGGAATCCCTACATCAAGCACAGACTCCTGGATATCTCCTTAAACTCCGTATCGAAGTTCACCGCAAGATGCCTTCCTTCACTTCTCGACTACAAGGAAAGAACTGGAAAGCTTCCTGAAAGAATGACCTATGCCCTGGCAGCGCTCATCAAGTTTTATGACATCAGAAAAGAAGAGACAGGGTACTTCGGCATAAGAGAGAATGGAGACAAGTATCCCGTGAAAGATGACGAGATGAACCTTGAGTTCTTTGCAGGAATCTGGCAGGAAAAAGATCTTTCTGTATTAGTAAAAGAAACATTAAGTAACGACAGCCTGTGGCATGAAGACCTGACTAAGGTTGAAGGTCTATATGATGAAGTGCTTAAGCATCTGACAGACATCGTGAAGAACGGAACAAAAGAGAGCCTGAAGAAATTGGGAAAGGAATAGTAGATATGGATAAAGAAAACAGACTGTTTCTCATCACAGACAAAGACAATGCCGCTGTGGCGCTGAAAGACGTCGCGCAGGGTGAAGAAGTATGGGTAGGGGAACATCTTGTCAAAGCCTTGAAAGACATCCCTACAGGGCATAAGATCGCTGTCGCAAAAATCAGAGAGGGTGAAGACATCATAAAGTACGGCTTTTCCATCGGAAAGGCGAAGATGAACATCCCTCAAGGAGAACATATCCATACCCATAATGTGAAGACCGGACTGCATGATCTCATGGAGTACGCCTATTCACCAAAGAATGAGCCCTATACCGTTTTTGATGGTCCCGATACATTCATGGGCTACAGAAGAAAAAGCGGTAGAGTGGGCATCAGAAACGAGATGTGGAT
>DAMDIS010000169.1:1949-4319 GCA_032100885.1 Proteiniclasticum sp. | reverse complement strand
ATCGAAGAGACCAACGATAACCTTCCCACAGAAGAATGGAATGAGATTGTAACCATTGCATCCATGATCGAAAGGGAAGCCGCAAATGTCGAAGAGATGCCAAGAGTAAGCTCGGTCATCTACAACAGACTTGCAATAAAGAGGAAGCTGCAGATTGACGCAACAGTCGTCTATGCTCTAGGTCTGAATTCCAAGGATGTCGTTACACTGGATGATCTTAAGGTGGATTCACCTTATAATACCTATGTTGTACCTGCACTGCCCATCGGACCTATTGCAAGTCCGGGAGCTGCTGCCATAAAGGCTGCACTGAAACCTGAAGTGACAGAGTATACCTACTATGTTCTTGATCCTGCAGCAGGACAGCATTTCTTTACAGACGATTATGATGAATTCCTTCGAAAGAAAGCCGAATTCGCCAACTAGTAAGCTTAAATCCTCTTACCTGAAGTTATTCGGATGGTAAGAGGATTTTTTTGTTATAATGTACAGGAAAGCATTGAAAAAATCATGAGAAGTAGAAATGGAGGAGTCTTAACATGAATGAAGATCAGAATATAAAACTGGAAAAAAAGGAACTCAGGAAAGATGCTATTCAAAAGATGAGCGGATTAAGCAGTAAATACAGAGAAGATGCGTCAGGAAAGATACTCGAGGAGCTGGTCAGACATAAAGACTACCTTCTTGCAGGTACGATTTTTATTTATGTTGGAACAGAAAATGAGGTCAATACGACACTGATCATAAAAGATGCACTGGCTAAAGGGAAAAAAGTGGTTGTACCCAAAACCATCTCCCTGGGTCATATGGAAGCTTGCGAGATTGATACCATGAAAGATCTCTTCCCGGGCAGACATGGTATTCTTGAGCCGAAAGATACCTCATACACCATAGATCCCGATGCCATCGATGTCGCATTTGTTCCATGCGTTGCCTATACGAAGGAAGGCTTCAGACTGGGATATGGAGGAGGCTTTTACGACAGATATCTTCCAAGAGGATCTTTCAAGAGAATCCTTATCGCTTTCAGTGAAATGGAAGTGGATAGACTGCCAAGGGACAGCTTTGACGAAAAAGTAGATGGGATCCTGACAGAAAAAGGTTACTCTGCTGTATAAAAAGAGATAAGATAATCGGAGTGATCGTATTAGAGGTCAGTCTGTTTTAAATGCACATTCTTCAGTTCTGAAAGGATGACCATAACCGATTAAGGGATTCATATGAATCTCTTTTTTTTGCTCATTTTACCTGCTTTCCCGGAAGCTTTGTGAAGCATTCACGACTTATGAACAAAGTATCCGAAGCGGGGTCTGAAATGTAAAAAAGGCTTCAAAATTTGTCCAAAACCTTATGCTATAATATCGATAATTTAGAACATGAGAATAGAAGAAAGAGGTGAGCGTATGCGTTCGATATGGAAAGGTGCCATTTCATTTGGGCTGGTCAACATTCCGGTCAGTCTGTATTCAGCTGAGGAAAGCAATGATCTGAAATTCAGCCTTATCGACAAAAGAGATGAAAGCAAGATCAAGTATCAGAGAGTGAATGAATCGACTGGTAAAGAAGTGACCTGGGACAACATCGTGAAAGCCTACGAATTTGAAGATGGCGACTACGTGATCATGACGGATGAAGATTTTGAAAAAGCGGATGTCGAAGCCACAAAGACTGTGGACATAGAGACGTTCATCAAGAAAGATGAGCTAAGCTTTATGTATCTTGAAAAGCCCTACTACATTGCCCCGACAAAAGGGGGAGAAAAACCCTATGTCCTTTTGAGAGAGGCCATGGAGAAAACCGGGAAGATTGCCATAGCAAGAGTTGTCATCCGGACAAGAGCATACATGGCTGCCATCTACAGCCTCGAAGACGCACTTGTCTTAAATCTGATCCGCTTTCATGACGATTTGAGGTCCATGGAGGAGCTTAAGGTGCCAAAGTCTGTAAAGATATCCACCAAGGAAATGGAGCTGGCAGAGAGCCTGATAGATGGCATGACAGCGGCATGGAATCCGGAAGAGTACAAGGATGAGTATAAGGATGCTGTCATGAAGAGAATCGAAGCCAAAGCGAAGAAGAAAGGAAAAGCTCTGGATGACGAGGATCAGGAAGAAGAGAAAGCTGCATCAGGCAAAGTTGTTGACATTATGGATCTTCTGCGTAAGTCTGTGGAGGCTAAGTCAAAGAAGTCAGGCGGAAAATCAGAAGATAAGGAAGACGTGAAGGAAACAGCGAAAAAGAAAGCGAGTAAGTAGCCATGGCGAAAAAACTGGAAGACTACAACAGAAAAAGAGACTTCAATAAAACTACCGAACCTGAAGGTAAAGCTGAAACAGCGGGAGAGAGGTTAAGATTTGTCGTTCAGAAACA
>DAMDIS010000169.1:0-1893 GCA_032100885.1 Proteiniclasticum sp. | reverse complement strand
TGCATTTCGATTTCAGGATCGAATGGGAGGGGGTACTGCTCAGCTGGGCTGTCCCCAAGGGGCCATCAGATAATCCTAAGGACAAGCGTCTTGCGGTGGCAGTGGAAGATCATCCTATGGATTACAGAAACTTTGAGGGCAACATCCCTGAAGATGAATACGGCGGTGGAACCGTAATGCTTTTTGATGAAGGATTCTGGGAACCTCAGGAAGATATGGCAAAAGGACTGAAAGAAGGTTCTATCAAAATGATTCTCTACGGAGAGCGGCTCAAGGGAAAGTGGGCCCTGGTAAGGATGAAACCCAAAAATGGAGAGGCAGATAAGAACTGGCCGCTGATCAAAGAAAAGGATGAGTATGTGGAAGATCAGGACAGCATCGCTTCGTTTGCAACCAGTATCCGCACGGGCAGAACCATGGAAGAAATAAGAGAAGAGAAAGGCAAAAGTGAAAACTCGGAATCCGGACTGCCCTTTCAGAAAGCGGGCGTTCAGCTTGCAAAGCTTGAAAAGAGCGTGCCGACAGGTGAAAACTGGCTATATGAACTGAAATATGACGGCTACAGGATCATCGCCTACATTGAAGAGGGAACAGTCAGGCTGATGACAAGAAACGGACAGGATTATACAGAGAAGTTTCCTGACATCACCGAAGCGCTGAAGGGACTTAATGAAGATATGGTTCTGGACGGAGAAATCGTTGTATTTGATGAGAATGGAAAATCAGACTTTCAGAAACTGCAGAGCTTTCTCAAAAGAAAAAGCAGAGACAGAGTGACCTATGTGATCTTTGATCTTCTTGCGCATAAAGATGAAGACTTCAGGGAATACAAGCTCGAAAGCAGAAAGGAAAAATTACTCGAGCTGCTCGAAAATCAGGATGAGCGTCTTTATTACAGTCAGCATACCAGCGGAAACGGGAAAGACATTCTCCTGGCAGCCTGCAAGGCAGGGATGGAAGGAATCATCTGCAAGAAAGCGGACTCTCTTTATCACGGGTCAAGAAATGGCGACTGGGTGAAGGTGAAGTGTGAAATGAGACAGGAATTTGTCATAGGCGGGTATACCCGAACCAGCAAAAAACGGTCCGGGGTGAGCGCACTTCTTCTGGGATACCATGAAGGGGAGGAACTGATCTATGCGGGAAGGGCAGGAACCGGGTTCACTCAGAAGCTCATGAAGGAGCTTGAGCAGAAGTTTGAACCGATCCTGAGAAAAACTCCAGCCTTTAAGAACCCGCCCGAAGAGCGAAAAGACGAAGAAATATTCTGGCTTTCTCCTAAACTTGTTGCAGAAATCAGATTTCAGGAATGGACAGATGAAAAGCTCCTCAGACAGGCAAGCTTCAAAGGACTGAGAGAAGACAAGGACGCCGAAGATGTGGTGATGGAAAGGGCGGATGTGATTCGGGATGAAGAGGAAGCATCGGAGAAGCTTGAAGAAATAAAGCCTGAAGAAACCGGCAGAAAGTCATCTGAAGAAGATGAGAATGTTAAGGAAAAGAAAAACCGTAAAAGTATGACCATCAGGAAAATCCGACTGACCAGTCCGGATAAGGATATGTATGACGGTCTTGAAGTGACAAAGGAAGATGTCGCAAATTATTATATATCTGTTTCCAAGCGGATGCTGCCCTATGCAGGTCATAGAATCCTCAGTTTCCTGAGATGTCCGGAAGGGATTGATGGAGAATGTTTCTATCAGAAGCATGTGGACAAAGTCGGAAAAGGCATGAAGAAAATTCAGGTCATAGAGAAGAGTGGAGATAAGGAAGACTATATCTACATCGAAGATGAACTGGGCATAATTTCCGCTGTGCAGATGGGCACACTGGAATTTCATGCCTGGGGCAGCAAAGTGGAGGATATGGAAAAACCGGATATGATGGTGTTTG
>DAMDIS010000168.1:546-4459 GCA_032100885.1 Proteiniclasticum sp. | reverse complement strand
TACAACCTGCCGCCGATGCTTCAAACCAGGCAGACGCTGCTGATTGTGCTGACCGTTCTTGCAGGATTCCTTGTGACGACGCTCACGGCATATGTGGTCACAAGATCCACACTCAAGGAAGTGCCTGCAATGCTTATGAGACCTAAGGTAACCTACTTCGGAAAGACGATCCTTCTTGAAAGGGTGACCTCTCTCTGGAACAGATTCTCATTTTCACAGAAGGTCACCATGAGAAACATCTTCAGATACAAGAAACGGTTCATCATGACGGTTACGGGTATCGCAGGATGTGCAGCCCTTCTGGTAGCCGGTTTTGGTCTCAGCAACTCCATCGGAAAGGTGGTCGTAAAACAGTATCAGGAGATCTTCACCTATAATCTCAACATGAAGTTTGAGCCCACATCCACAACTCTCGACAGAAGAAACGTAAGAGAGAAGCTGGAGGAAAATGAAACAGTGGAGTCCTATATAGAGGTCGCACAGCTCAATGCAACGGTCAAAGGGGATGAAGACATTGCTGTAACCCTGATTTCACCCTACGACATCGATGCTTTCGGTGCGTTCATCAACCTTCGTGAAAGAGCATCTGGCGATAAGATCAGTCTGCCTGAAACCGGAATCGTCATCAACGAGAAGCTTGCAAAAGAGCTGAGTGTCAGTGTCGGGGACTCCATATCCGTCGACAACGGAGACGGAGCCATGAAGAAACTCCTTATTTCGGGCATCACAGAAAACTATGTCTTCCATTACATCTATATCCATCCTGCCTACTATGAGGAGATCTATCGCCTGAAACCCGATGACAATGCAATGTTCATCAGGCTGAATGAGGACAACCGTGAAACTGAGAGTGCTCTTGGCACCGCGCTCATCGATATGGATGAGGTCGCTTCTGTCGCATACTATAGAGATGCCGCTGAAAAGTTCGAGGATTCTGTCGTCAGCCTGAATGCAGTCGTTTTTGCCATCATCATCTGTGCTGCGCTTCTTGCCTTTGTGGTTCTCTACAACCTGACAAACATCAACCTCAGTGAAAGACTGAGAGAAATCGCCACCATAAAAGTTCTGGGATTCTATAACCGTGAGGTATCGGCTTATGTCTACCGCGAGAATATGATCCTGACTTTCATCGGCGGAGCGCTGGGTCTCATTGTGGGGATATTCCTTCATCGGGCCATCATGGGATCCATTGAACAGGATGGCATCATGTTCGGAAACTACATCTCAAGCAGGAGCTTCATCTACTCGTTCTTCATTACGCTGTTTTTCGGCATACTGGTCAATATTTTCATGTACAGAAAGCTGACGAACATCAAGATGGTCGAGTCACTGAAGTCGGTTGAATAGCAGCCTTCATTAAAGGAGAATAAAATCATGGAAGACCGAACCTATTACCCTATAACGCCGAGTCAGTATACGATTTTTCTCTCAAGGAAGTACTCGATGCATAAATCCATCATCAATATCCCCACGTCTCTCATCATCAAAGAAGAGATGGACACGGACATTCTTGAAGAAGCACTGCGTCAGGCCATAAAAAGGTGGGACAGCTTCGGCATAAGGCTCGTCAAAGACAAGGAAAGCCCCAAGCAGTATTTCACCGATCCTGAAGTGGAGAGCATAGAAAGACTGGATTTCACCAGAAAGACAAGAGAAGCCATGGAGAGAACCTTCACCAAACTCGGCTCGAAGAAACTGGAGATCTATGAATCGCCCATGGCCAGGTTCTATATCCTGAGGACCCCGGAAGGCTATGGCGGAATATTCAGCGTCATCAATCATCTCATCATGGACTCCTGGGCCATCAGCATGTTCTATAAGGATGCCATCGAAATCTACTACGCCCTGAAAAAAGGTACGCCGTTTCCAAAGGACGTGGTGCCCTATGAGACCGTTCTGAAAAAGGAAGTCATGTACAGGCAGTCCCCTCAGCATCAGAAGTCTCTTGAATACTGGCAGAATGAGTTTTCAAAGGATGAGCCCATGTTTACCCACATCAACGGAAGCGAAGTCATCGAGAAGTTCAGAAAGAAAAAAGGCAATGAGCATGCAAGGTTTGCGGGAAGCTTCTACCTGAGATCAACATCTGGACATGATCTCCACTGGATCACGAAAGAAGAGATCGAAATCCTGTCAAGATTCCTGGAAGAATACAAGTTTCCGAGCCTTCAGGTGCTTTTCCAGATGGGCCTTCGGACATACCTTGCCAAAGTGAACAGTCACGAAGAGGATGTCAGCATGCACAACATCGTCGCAAGGCGGGGCACCATCGAAGAAAAATCCACTGGAGGGACAAGGGCTCATGTGGTGGCATTTCGCACCATCATGCCTCCTGAAACCACATTTGAAGAGGGATGCAGGATGCTTTTCGACAAGCAGAACGAGCTTTACAGACATGCGGACTTCAGTCCCATGGAAATGTTCAAGGTGGAAAAATCGCTTCTTCCTGCCAGTCAGGCACAGTCCTACAGAGCGTGTTCACTGACCTTTCAGCCTGTGCCCATGAAGGTCGAAAACGGACCGGAAATTGAAACAAGATGGTACAGCAATGGTGCAGTTGCACAGCCGTTCTATCTGACGGTCATGGATGGGGACGGAACAGGAGGACTGAAGTGCTACTACGAATATATGTCCAATGTGATTTCCGAAGACCGGATAAAAGATGTGCACAGATACATGACCAAAGTCATGACGGAAGGTGCAAAGAATCCTGAACTTACGCTGGAACAGTTTTATCAGATGTACTGATCGCACGATAGAAAAGGAGATTTTTGAAATGGAAGAGCGAACTTTTTATCCTTTAACACCCAGTCAGCTGTCGATATTTCTCTCGAGAAAATATTCCATGCACAAATCGATCATCAATATCCCGACATCTCTCATCGTCAAGGAAGCTCTGGATCTTGATGTCCTGGAAGAAGCTGTCAGAAAAGGCGTTCAGCGCTGGGACAGCTTCGCCATAAGGCTCGTCAAAGACAAGGAGCCCAAACAGTATTTCGGGAAAAGAGAAGCGGAATGCATTGAAAGACTTGACTTTACAGGGAAATCCAGAGAAATCATGGAAAAAACCTTCCTTAAGCTGGGCGCAAAGAAACTGGAAATCTTCGAAGCGCCCATGGCGAGGTTTTTCATCGTAAAAACCCCTGAAGGCTACGGCGGAATCTTCAGCGTCATCAATCATCTCATTATGGATTCCTGGGCCATCAGCATGTTCTATAAGGACTGCATGGAAATCTACAGCGCCATGAAAAACGGATCCCCGATGCCTAAAGAGGTGAAACCCTATGAGAAAGTCCTGAAAAAAGAGGTCATGTACAGACAGACCGAACAGTACCAGAAATCTCTGGAATACTGGAGAAATGAGTTCAGCAGAGGAGAGCCCATATTCACCCACATCAACGGCAGCGAGGTCCTCGAGAAATTCAGAAAGAAAAAAGGGTATGAAAATGCCCGATTTGCAGGCGCATTCTATCTCCGTTCAACTTCAGGTCACGATCTGCACTGGGTACATAGAGATGACATCGAAAAAATGACAGGATTCCTTGAAGAGAACAAATTTCCGAGTCTTCAGGTGATGTTCCAGATGGGTCTTCGCACCTATCTCTCCAAGGTCAACAGTCAGGTGGAGGATGTCAGTACCTACAACATCGTCGCCAGACGCGGAACTCTGGAGGAAAAGATGACCGGCGGAACAAGGGTGCACTTTGTACACTTTCGGACCATCATGCCCAAGGATACCACCTTCCTCGACGGCTGCAGAATGCTTTACGACAAGCAGAATGAGCTATACAGGCATGCCGACTTCAGTCCCATGGAGATGTTTGAGGTGGAGAAGGAACTTCTGCCATGTAAGGCAGGTCAGTCATACCGTTCTGCCTCCCTTCCTTTCCAGCCTGTACCCATGAGTGTGGGC
>DAMDIS010000168.1:0-536 GCA_032100885.1 Proteiniclasticum sp. | reverse complement strand
GCGCGGGTCCGGAAATTGAAACAAGATGGTACAGCAATGGTGCGGTCTCTCAGCCGTTCTATCTCACAATCATGGATGGAGACGGAACAGGCGGACTGAAATGCTATTATGAATACATGTCCAATGTGATTCCGAAGGAAAGAATATCCGATGTGCACAGGTATATGACGAAGGTCATGCTGGAGGGTGCAAAGAATCCGGAAATCACCCTGGAAGAGCTTTATAAGATGTACTGATGCCACATGATAACGGGGTCTGACCTAAGGTCGGACCCTATGTTATTTTCATCACATGAGCATATGATTATGTTAGATTTTTGTTAACATAACCGTTTTCACCGGTAATCGGTTCTAACTTTTGATATGATATGAACATAAATCGAAAAGGGGGCAGTTTAATGGACGAACGTGTTAATACGAAAATGTTCTGTTTTCAGTGCGAGCAGACCGCAAAAGGTACCGGATGCACGATACAGGGTGTGTGTGGCAAAACAGCTGAAATCGCAAACATGCAGGATCTTCTCATCTATCAGCTGA
>DAMDIS010000167.1:0-4544 GCA_032100885.1 Proteiniclasticum sp. | reverse complement strand
ATTGACGAAGATTTCATCACCTCCGAAATTTAGCGTACCGCAGTCGAGCGTAGCCATTTCAGGATCAAGCTCCAGCGGCTGGAGTCTTTCATCTGCGCTCATGCCGACGGCGCCTCCTGTACTTGGCTGTATGATGACATCAGGGCAGCTTTCCTTTATGGCCTTTATACAGGCATCAAATCTCTCTCTATTCTGTGTAGGCGTCCCGTCATCCTCTCGCACGTGAAGATGAATGACAGAGGCTCCCGCTTCATAGGCTTTCCTTGCCTCTTCCCTTATTTCTTCCACAGTATAAGGGACATTCGGATTATGATCTTTTGTCACTTCAGCCCCGCAGATGGCGGCAGTGATAATGAGTTTTTCCATTATCTTCTTTCTCCTCTCTGCTTGTCCAGCGGTGTCACACATGTCCCGACAGCTCTGCAGACAACGATGGGCTCGGGAAGGACATCACATGCTGAGGCACTGATATCGATTCGGGGTATAATGACTTTTCTTGCTTCAAATTCCATCCTGCGGGAGGTTTTTCCCTCGCTTATGATTCTGCCCACAACCTCGAGATAGTCTCCGGCGTACACCGGTGCTAAAAACTCAACATTTTCATAAGCCCTGAAAAGCCCTTCATCTCCGTCTCTTCTGATGAGAAGTTCTGTGGCCACATCGCCAAAGAGCATGAGCATCCTTGCGCCGTCAACCAGTCCTCCTCCATAATGTGCATCATGTGCACTCATCCTTAATCTGATCATAGCTTCCATGTAACATTTCCTCCTTGTGATTCTGATGAGCCGTACCAAATCTTTAAAATAAACGCAACAAAAAAAGAGCACCTTTATGTTTAACAAAACATAAATAGCGCTCCATGTACCCCTACATGACAGTGATAGGCTTTGCGCCTTTTCACCAGGACATAAAGAAAAACCCTTTTCCATAATCCTTCGGCGATCAGCTATTCATGGTAAAAGAAGGGTTTCTTGTGATTACCATTACCTTCTGGCCGCTCCTCTATTTAACAGTGATTATATGTGCATTGTCATTCCATTATAAACTGTAATCGTTTAATAAATCAACAGTAAGATAATATTTTATCATATTTTTTTACTATTGATATGAACCACATTGCAATATTTCACTAATTATGCATATAAAATTATATTTATAGATTTTTAATCCTGTTTCTGTTTCTCATTTATATAATATTTCCATTGATAATCAATAGAAAACATCATATTCCATTAATCTTAATACCTGGAAAAACATGGATCCGAAATTCGGTCTTAAGTGTTTGCTTCACATGACTTGTTATAAAATAAACAAGCGTAACTCAATTTTTGATAATAAATTCATGATAACAGGTTCGAATTTAACAGAAAATTTATATATTTCTCAATTATATTTAAGTTTAATTCGTAAATTCAGAATTTCAATTTACTGAAGCAGATTTTACTTGCACTATCGAAGTATTTCTTTTATTATTTTACAAAGTTGTAAACGATTGTGATGCATAAACTTTGATACAACTTTATCTCTAGCGTGTCTGGCCAGACGCTGAGAACATAATATGGGGGGAATATATGGAAAGATTATTAGAGATCAATGGTATTGTCAACGAATTTGTATGGGGACCACCGATGCTCATTCTGCTTGTAGGACTTGGTGTTTATTTAACCATCCGAACAAAGTTTTTCGCTGTAACAAAACTCGGTTATGTCTTAAAAAATACACTCATGAAAATATTCAAAAAAGAACAGAAGGGTGAAGGAGACATCACCGCATTCCAGGCAGTATCCACAGCACTTGCCGGAACTGGTAATATCGCCGGTGTCGCGACAGCTATTTCTCTAGGTGGACCCGGCGCCATATTCTGGATGTGGGTTTCCGCAATCTTTGGTATGACAACAAAGTTCGCTGAAGTTGTCTTATCCATTGAGTACAGAGAAAAGAATGATAAGGGCGACTTCGTCGGTGGACCTATGTACTATATCAGTAAAGGCTTGAAGAACAAAAAATGGCTTGCTTACGCATTCGCAGGATTTGGAGCACTTGCAGCATTTGGTATCGGTAATATGGTTCAGTCAAATTCAGTTGCAGAAGCATTGAACTATTCTTTCGGAATTCCAAAAATCGCAACAGGAATCATCCTGGCCGTTCTTGCCGCTACAGTAATACTTGGTGGTATCAAGAGAATCGGTGTTGTCACGGAAAGACTTGTACCATTTATGGCTGCATTTTATATTCTAGGCGCACTATTCATTGTCATAAGTAATATTGCACATGCCGGTGAAGCCTTAGGGCTGATCTTCTCTTCTGCGTTTTCACCTTCAGCAGCTGTCGGTGGATTCGCTGGTTCAACCGTAGCAATGGCTATGAGACGAGGTGTCTCAAGAGGAGTATTCTCCAACGAGGCCGGTCTTGGTTCAGCACCGATCGCTCACGCAGCAGCTACTACTGATCACCCAGTAAGACAGGGTCTTTGGGGAATCTTCGAAGTATTTATGGACACGATCGTCATCTGTACACTGACAGCACTCTCGATCATGATGTCTGGTGTATGGAGCAGTGGTGCTACTGGTGCAGCTCTCACAACAGCTGCATTCGACACAGCTATGCCATTTGGTGGTATCATCGTATCAGTGGGAATCCTTCTCTTTGCTTTCTCAACGATACTAGGCTGGGCTTATTATGGCGAGAAGTGCATCGAATTTATTCTTGGAACAAAATCCATACTGGTATACAGACTCATATACATTCCGCTGATCGCTTTCGGCGCAGTCGGAGGACTGGTTCAGCTTTGGGATCTTTCTGATACACTCAACGGACTGATGGCTGTACCTAACCTTATCGGTCTTCTGCTTCTTAGCCCGATTGTCATCAGGAGGACTAAGGAATTCTTCAACAAGGAATACCAGGAAGTTAAGGAACAGGCAGTTTAATCAAGAGAAACCTGAAACAGAAATATACTCCAGCTCCTTTGAGGGAATGATTATTCATTCCCTCACTTTTTATCTGCTGGCGGTTCTGGACGGTTTCTCCAGTGTTCCTGTAATGATATAATCTATGATAAAAGGAGGTTTCTTATATGTCCAAGGATGGAAAAAGAAGAAAGATTCTGCTTGACCTCGCTGTAACCCTTGATGGTTTCATTGAAGGAAAAAATGGTGAAATCGACTGGTGCATTATGGAGGAGGAAATGAATTTCAAAGGCTTTCTGGACCGGATCGATACCATCTTCTTCGGGCGCAGAAGCTATGAAGCCTTTATTGCCTATCACCCTGAAGAGAGCATCAATGAAGAAGATTTAATGCTTCTAGAAACCACAAAAAATAAAGAACACTATGTCTTTTCAAGAACTCTGAAGGAAAATCAGTGCAGCTGCAAGATTATCAGCGATAACCTGGCTGATGAGGTGGACGCCATCAGAAGAAGATCCGGGAAGGATATCTGGCTCTATGGAGGATCAGATCTTATTACAACTTTCATGAACCTTCATCTGGTAGATGAATTGAGATTATCTGTACATCCAGTACTCCTTGGTGAAGGCAAACCCCTTTTCATCGATCTGAAAGAAAGGGCTGAACTGGAACTCATAAAAACGAATACTTATCCTTCAGGAGTCGTTCAGCTCATCTATCATTTTAAAAACTGATCAGACAATCCATTATTATATTTACAACACTCGGGAGGCTGAAATGTTTAGAGAAGTAAGAAGAAAAAACCGTGAACTGCCTGAAGAATACATTGATCTGATTCTGAAGAAAGGAGAATACGGGGTTCTCGGGACCCAGTGCGAAGACGGATTCCCCTATGTGACGCCAATGAGCTATGTCTATCTCAATGACAAGATCTATTTTCACTGTGCCCAGGAAGGATTGAAGTCGGACAACATCCGCTTTAATGATAAGGTATCCTTTACTGTGGTAACCGATGTGGAGACTCTGCCCAGAGAATTCTCAACAAGGTATCAGAGCGTGGTCATATTCGGTACAGCGAAGTCCATCAATGGAGAGGAAAAAGATAAGGTGCTTTCGGAAATCATCAATAAGTATGCCCATGCTTTTCCTGAAGAAGGTAAAATCTACATCAGAAATAAGAAAGATCAAACAGAGATTATTGGTATAGATATCCTCCATCGTTCAGCAAAAGGCAGACTTGAATAGGATTTTAAAGAGAAAGGCAGATGAAAAAACTCATCTGCCTTTCTCTATTTTGCTTTATACTGTCGGCTCACTCCAACCCTCTTTCTATAATGCCTTTCTGAGCATGGCTTCCAGCTCATCATAGGTCAAAACAATCGGATTGCCTTTCATGCTGCTGGCATTCATGGATTTACTGATCACCTCTTCAAAATGCTCTTCCTTCATTCCATATTCACTGAATCCGGGTAGATCCAGATGACTGCATAAATTCATGATCCATCTCTTGCCATCCTCTATCGTGGCATTTCCATCTCCTATGAGTATTCTCGCCACCTCTTCATATCGGGTAAGTGCCTGGCTGCTCATATCTCTCTCTACAAGCGCCTTTACATTTGTCTCCACAGAATACGG
>DAMDIS010000166.1:1475-4560 GCA_032100885.1 Proteiniclasticum sp. | reverse complement strand
CGATCATAGCCTAAAGTTTTACGGTATTTGTAATGAGTGCGCTAAAGAGGAAAAGATTAAGGAGGAACTGAATAATGACAAAAGAGAAGGATAATGTAAAGATTATACCTCTTGGCGGAACAAATGAGATTGGAAAGAATATGACAGTTATCGAATATAAGGATGAAATCATCGTGGTGGACAGTGGTCTTAAATTTCCTGATGATGACATGCTTGGAATCGATGTGGTCATTCCTGATATCACTTACCTTGTTAAGAATCAGGAGAGAATTAAGGGTATATTTGTTACCCACGGACATGAGGATCATATCGGAGCTCTGCCATATGTGTTGAAGCAGATCAACGTTCCCGTATATGCGACAAAACTGACTGCAGCATTAATCAATCTGAAGCTTGTGGAGCATCGTATTGCCGATACAGTGACAATGAACATTGTTAAAGCAAAAGATGTGATCAAACTGGACAAGATGTCTGTAGAGTACATCAAGGTGAACCATTCTATTGCTGATTCATGTGCTCTGGCAATACACACTCCCCTTGGTGCTGTGGTTCATACAGGAGACTTCAAGGTTGACTATACTCCGGTAGATGGAGAAGTGATCGACCTGCAGAGATTCGCCGAACTTGGGAAAAGAGGAGTGCTTGCACTTCTATGTGATTCCACAAACGTAGATAGAGAGGGATTCACCATTTCAGAATCATCCGTTGGAGAAAGCTTCAAGAGAATTTTCCACGGGATCAAAGGAAGAATCATCATTTCCACATTCGCATCTAACGTTCACCGTATCCAGCAGATCATTGAAGCTGGTGTGGCTGAAGGAAGAAAGATTGCGGTTTCAGGAAGATCGATGGAGAACATCATTCCCATTGCTCTGGAACTTGGCTATCTGACCATGGACGAAAAGCACCTGATTTCCATTGACGATGTGAAGAAGTATCCTGATGAGCAGGTTCTGATCGTCACCACAGGAAGCCAGGGAGAGCCTATGGCTGCTCTTTCAAGAATGGCCAACAACATGCACAGAAAGATACAGGTAAAGCACGGAGATACAGTAGTGTTCTCCTCATCACCAATTCCGGGTAATGAGAAGCCGATTTTCAGAACCATCGACAAACTGGCCAAGCTTGGTGCAGATGTGGTTTACGGAAAACTTGAAGCGATACACGTATCCGGGCATGCCTGCAAGGAGGAAATCAAGCTGATTCATACCCTGACAAAACCACGTAACTTCATTCCTGTGCACGGTGAGTACAGAATGCTCAGAGAACATCGTGATCTTGCGATCAGGATGGGAATGAATGCATCAAACATCGTTCTTCCTGAAAATGGAGACGTCATCGAAGTGCACAGAAGAGGAATCAAGAAAGTGGGAACAGTCAACTCTGGCCATGTCCTCATAGACGGACTCGGTGTGGGAGATGTCGGAAGAATCGTATTAAGAGACAGAAAGCATCTTTCTGAAGATGGGATCATTACGGTTGTTGTGACTATGGACAAAGAAAGTGCCATGGTCGTTGCTGGTCCAGACATCATCACAAGAGGATTTGTATATGTCAAGGAAGCTGAAGAGCTTATGGAAAGCGCAAGAAAAGTTGTGGTTGCTGCTCTGAACGATTGTGAAGACAAGCAGATCACTGACTGGAACGTATTAAAGAATGTCATCAAGGATACTTTGAAGAATCATCTGTTTGAAAAGACAAAGAGAAGACCGATGATTCTGCCGATCATCATGGAAGTCTAATAGGAGGTATAAATAAGTTGAATATTTACGACAAATTCAATGAATTGGCAGCGGAGCTTAAAGTGAATCCCGATGTGGTCGCTTTCAGAGAAGCAGCTTTAAAAATTCAATCTGACGAAACCAAGACGAAAATGCTTGAGGATTTCAGAAAAATTCAGATAGCAGCTTATACAGAATCTATGGAGAGTGGTAAAGTTTCTGATGAAACGACAGAGAAGATGCAGAATTTTGCATCTGTCATCAAGACCAATCCAGATATCAATGAGTATCTTCAGGCGGAAGTGAGATTTTCCATCCTGTTTGAAGACATGATGAAGATCATCAATGACGCAGTAGGAGTCGATGTCATCGGCGCCGGAAAGTAGTCCTTGTAGAACAGAATGAGGAATAATGGGGCAGCAGGGTAACTCCTGCTGCTTCTGTCATTTCAAATCGACATAAAAGTGTGTGGTCAGAAAGTACAGTAAGATTAAAAATATATTTGCGCATAAACCGATTACATGCGGAACATAGGACTTAAAGTTTCCACAGATGGCGGAAATTGTGCTATAATAACTTGTTAGATACGAAAAATGGAGGAATAAGATGTCATATAAGAGAGAGAATGTCAGAAACATAGCAATCATTGCCCACGTTGACCATGGTAAGACCACACTGGTGGATGCTATGCTTAGACAGTCAAATACATACAGAAGCAATGAAAAAGTCGAGGAGAGAGTAATGGACTCCAACGACCTGGAAAAGGAAAGAGGAATTACGATCCTTTCCAAGAACACATCCATTACATATAAAGGTTACAGAATCAATATTGTAGACACACCTGGACATGCCGACTTCGGTGGTGAGGTGGAACGAGTTCTGATGATGGTAGATTCAGTACTGCTTGTGGTGGACTCAAATGAAGGGGCAATGCCTCAGACAAAGTTTGTATTGAAGAAAGCACTTGAACAGGGACTCAATCCTATGGTTGTAGTCAATAAGATCGACAAGAAAGATGCAAGACCGGATGAAGTCATTGACGAAGTCTTTGACCTGTTTGTAGAACTGGGTGCAAATGATGAGCAGTGTGATTTCCCGATCATCTATGCATCCGCGAAAGACGGCTATGCAGCTGATGAGCTGGAAGATGAGATGACCAATATGATCCCTCTCTTTGAAAAAATCATTGACTATGTGAAGCCGCCAGAAGGCGATATTGCAGGTCCTCTGCAGATGCTGATCACAACCCTTGACCACAACAACTTTGTGGGTAAGATTGCCATCGGTAAGATCATAAGAGGAATCGCCAAGAGAAATCAGGCTATTGCAATTATTGATACGGATGGTAATATTAAGAAGACAAC
>DAMDIS010000166.1:0-1465 GCA_032100885.1 Proteiniclasticum sp. | reverse complement strand
CTATCTATATGATGGATTGAAGAGAGTAGATACAGAAGAAGCGGCGATAGGAGATATCGTGGCCATTTCAGGAATAGGCGATGTACATATCGGAGATACGGTGACCGATGCCAATTCACCTGAAGCACTTCCTTTTGTACATATAGATGAGCCGACTCTTTCTATGAATTTCATGGTCAATGACTCTCCATTTGCTGGACAGGATGGCAAGTACATCACCTCCAGACATTTAAGAGACAGACTGATGAAAGAGCTTGAGACCAACGTGTCACTAAGAGTGAACGAACTGACACCAGATACATTTGAAGTATCCGGCAGAGGAGAACTTCATCTTTCCATCCTGATTGAAACCATGAGAAGAGAAGGATTTGAACTTCAGGTTTCAAAGCCAAGAGTAATCAACAAGGAAATTGACGGAGTAACCATGGAACCGATGGAATACCTGACTATAGATGTTCCAGAAGAGTATATGGGAACTGTCATGGAAAAACTGGGGCCTAGAAAAGGTGAGATGGTCAACATGACTTCAGCTGTCAATGGTTATACCAGACTGGAGTTTGTCATTCCTGCAAGAGGTCTGATCGGATTCAGAAATGAATTCATGACAGATACCCGTGGTAACGGAATTATGAACCACGTATTCCAGGGCTATGATAAAGTCAAGGGTGAAATGCCAGGAAGAAGCAGGGGATCACTTGTTGTCTTTGAGACGGGAGAAGCGATCACTTATGGTCTGTACAACGCACAGGAAAGAGGAACACTCTTCATTGAAGCAGGCGTACCTGTTTATGCCGGAATGGTCTGCGGAGAATGTTCAAGAGCTGAAGATATCGACGTCAATGTCTGTAAGAAGAAGCAGCTCACAAACACCAGATCTTCAGGTGCGGATGATGCGCTGAAACTGGTTCCTGTCAAGAAGATGACACTGGAAAACTATCTTGAGTTTGCTGCTGAGGACGAAATTGTTGAGGTGACACCATCAACAATCAGACTCAGAAAGAAGTTCCTTGATCATACAATGAGAAAGCGAGCGGCAAGAAACAAATAGACTGATATAAAACTGTAAGGAAATGAAATGAACCAGGGGGGACGACCATTGAAGAAATTCTTGATTTTTCTGCTGATTATGTTTCTGATACTCGGAGGCGCAGCGCTGTACGGATGGACTTACTACAACAGTATCGGTGAGAGACCTTTGAAAACCGATGAGGAAATCATTGAAGTAGTGGTAGAGCCGAACGATAATTTCAGCAGACTGCTCACAAAACTTGATGAAGAAGGACTGGTCAGGAATCTGCTTCTGACGAGGGTATACTTCAGATTCAATCCGATTGAGACTGCACTTAAGCCGGGTACCTTCGATATTCATGGTCAGGCATCAGTGCATGAGATTGTCAAAGAACTGAATGAAGGTGTGGACAAGTACGAAGTGACTGTGACTATTCCGGAAGGCCTTACCATTGAA
>DAMDIS010000165.1:0-4638 GCA_032100885.1 Proteiniclasticum sp. | reverse complement strand
CACGGCTTCCTCCACACTTTCGCAGTAAATCGCTTCGGTGCCTTCGTTTACGATGATTCTTCTCAGGTCTTCCCCATGGAGGGCTCTCTGGTTGTCCACCGTAACAGTATAGACTCTTCTTGCGATGGGCAGAATCTCCGAGAGCATTTCCATATAGCTCTTGTCCTTGAGGACGCCCATAATAAAGACGACTTTTCTCCCTGGAAAATACTGATCCAGATTCTCCTTGAGGACATGTACACCCTGAAGATTATGGGCACCATCTATGAGCAGCATGGGCTGATGGGTCAGAATCTCGAATCTTCCCGGCCATTTTGCCATAAGGAGTCCTCTTTTCAGTACATCATGAGGAATCCTTAAACCCTTGCTCTCGAGGCAGTACAGCGCTTCAATGGCTACCACAGCATTCTTCACCTGATGTTCGCCAAGGATGGTGAGCCTGTATTCTTCCTGTTCGTAGGTAAAGCTCTGGATATAGTCGTCATGTCCCTTTGACTCCACATGTTCAAAGCTCACTCTATGCACGGGAATCCCCAGGACATCCGCTTTCTGAAGAATCACTTTCTCGGCTTCTTCCGCCTGTGGATAAAGGATGAGCTCGGTCCCCTGTTTGAGTATTCCTGCCTTCTCGCAGGCAATCTCCTCCAAGGTGTTCCCGAGTATATCCATATGGTCATAATCAATCGGAGTTATCACGGAAACAAGGGGCGCTTCGATGATATTCGTGGAATCGAGCCTTCCGCCCAGTCCCACTTCAAGTAGTACGATATCACATCCCTCTTCAAAGAAATAGACAAAAGCCAGGGCAGTGATGATCTCAAACTCGGTGGGACTGTCCAGCCCCATACTGATCATCTCATCGATTCTCCATCTGATTCTCTCCATGATCTCTGCAAGTCTGTGGTTTTCGATATCTCTTCCCCCGATTCTGATCCGGTCGTTGAATCCGTGAAAACCGGGTGAAGTGTACATACCTACCTTATAGCCGGCGTGGGTAAGCACACTGCCCATGAAGGCAAGCGTAGATCCCTTCCCGTTCGTTCCTGCGATATGTACAAATTTCAGCCTGTTCTGGGGATTGCCCAGAAGCTCCATCAGTTTCCTGATTCTTTCAAGACCCAGAATACTGCCGAACTTCTGTGTATTTTCTATATATTTCAAAGCTTCCTGATAATTCAAATCAAACACTTCCCTTCAGTACTTAAACCAATTATAAACTGGAGAGATTTTTATTACAATTGACAACCTTTGAAGAATGCGTAACCTTTATCCACTCCTGCTGGTATCACAGTGAGTGACAGTATATTCAAATTTAATATGTGTTTACAATTTAGCAACCTTGTAAACGTATATTTCAGATTTCTTCTTAAGACTGATTTAATATGAATAGTGTACAATAGTTAAGTAGTTATTTTATCCTTTCTCCATAGATTATTTTAACGGGGCTTTGCATAAACGCGACATTCTTCCCCAATCAATGAGACAGATCAATTCTATATCTATTCAAACTCATCACCCGCACTAAAAACAGACGGATAAGGAGGTTATTATTTGCACTTATTACTGGATAAATTCAAAGAGATCATCATGGCGGTTCTGCCGATCGCCCTCATCGTGATCATCCTGAACTTTACGCTTGTCCCGCTGGGACAGATGAATTTCCTGAGATTTCTTCTGGGTACAGTCCTTGTCATCATCGGGCTTTCCATTTTTCTTTTCGGCGTAGACCTGAGCGTTAGCAGAATCGCAAACCTCATCGGTAACCATCTCACCCGGTCAAACTCCGTCAAAATTGTCCTTGCTGCAGGACTGATTCTCGGATTTTTCATCTCCATCGCAGAACCTGATCTGCATATTCTGGCCAATCAGGTGAATGGTGTCACAGGTGGAATGATCACAAAAAACAGCATACTCGTTACGGTATCCATAGGTATCGCCTTTATGCTTTCACTGGGGCTTTTCAGAATCCTTTTTGCCGTTCCGCTGAAGATCATTCTCTGGGTGATCTATGGGCTCATTTTTGTGCTCACCCTCTTCACCACTCCTGAGTTTCTGGCCATTTCCTTTGATGCGTCAGGTGCCACCACAGGAGCCATGGCCGTGCCTTTCATTCTTGCTCTCGCTGTCGGTGTGGCTTCCCAGAACAAGAAGACCCTGCGCTCGGAAGAAGACAGCTTCGGACTTGTTGGGCTCATTTCAACCGGTGCAATTCTGGGCGTTCTGTTTCTTGGCATCTTTTTGAAACCCGGGAACCTCTCCGGAAGTGAGCTGGAAGCGGCGGTCGAATACTCTACGCTGCTCGGTCCCTTCATTCACCACTTCCCCATCATCGCAAAAGAAATCGCACTTGCACTCTTTCCGATTCTTCTCATCTTTGTTCTTGGACAGAAGCTTGTATTTAAGGTATCAAAGAAAGTGTACCGGTCGATCCTCTTGGGTTCACTCTACACCTTTGTAGGCCTTGTCCTCTTTCTGACCGGTGTGAATGCGGGATTTATGGAAGCCGGTGAGATTGTCGGAAGCGGACTTTATGAGCTTGGTTACCCCTGGCTCACCGTTCTCATCTCGTTTATCCTCGGGCTTGTGGTCATCCTTGCAGAACCTGCGGTCTATGTACTGACCAATCAGATTGAAGAGATCACAGCAGGTCATATCAGGAGAAAGGTCGTGCTCATCGCCCTTTCCATAGGCGTCGCATTTGCAGTGGCTTTGTCTGTTGTAAGGATTCTCGTGCCAGGTCTTGAGCTATGGCATTTTCTCCTTCCAGGCTATATAATAGCCATAGTACTGAGCACCATCGTCCCCAACCTTTTCGTGGGTATCGCCTTCGACTCGGGTGGTGTTGCATCAGGTCCGATGACAGCGACCTTCATCCTGGCATTTGCCCAGGGAATCGCAACTTCGACCCCTGACGCCGACGTGCTCATCGACGGGTTCGGCATCATCGCCATGGTCGCCATGGCACCGATACTGGCTCTGCAGATACTGGGCCTTATCTATAAAATCAAATCAGTCAAGGGAGGACTTACAAGCAATGAATAATGATATCCAAAAGGATTTTGAGCTTTTCGTATATATCGTCAATCAGGATGACGGCCCAAGAGTGATGAAAACGGCAAAAAAATGCGGTGTCCGAGGCGCAACGGCATTTCTCGGTCATGGAACCATCGACAGCGGTCTTCTGGACTTTCTTGGACTGAATGACATCAGAAAAGAACTGGTCATGATGGTCACTGAAAAAGAAACCGGGACCATAGCCATGGAAGAGATCAGCCGCAGCCTGAAACTCGAGAAGCAAGGCCGCGGAATTGCATTCACCATGAATGTTACACGCATGGTAGGTACACGAGGAGACTTTACAGAAAATCATATCGAAAACAGAGGTGAAATGAACATGTATGAAGCAATATTCGTCATCGTGGATAAAGGCAGAGGAGAGTTCGTCATCGATGCTGCCAAAAAAGCCGGTTCCAAAGGAGCGACACTGATCAATGCAAGAGGATCAGGCATCCATGAAAGAAGCAGACTCTTCGCCATGGATATCGAACCTGAAAAAGAGATCATCCTTATCCTGTCGGAAAGCGATGCAACGGAGAAAATCATAGACAGCATCGCAGAAGAAACAAAAATTACCGAACCGGGTAAAGGAATCCTCTTCACCTGTGATGTGACAAGGACCATGGGTCTATACAAAAGCAAAGAATAATCTGAGAAATCGGAAGGCAGCTTGAGTGCGCCTTCCTTTTTTTGTGCCAAAAAAAGACAAACAAGAAAAAACGGGATATTCTCTATGGTTTATTGATATAATCAATACTATAGAAATATAACTGCTGGAGGTAATTATGAAAAGCTTCAAAAACCGAATTGTCTATCAGATCTGGCCCCGTTCCTTCAAAGATTCCAACAGCGACGGGATCGGAGATCTTAAGGGCGTCATATCGAAACTTGACTACCTTAAAGATCTTGGTATAGACACCCTTTGGCTGTCTCCTGTTTATGCCACAGGCAACAAAGATTACGGCTACGATATTGACGACTACTATAAGATCAATCCTGAATATGGCACCATGGAAGACTTTGATCTGCTCCTTAAAGAATCAAAAAATAGAGGCATAGACATCCTCATGGACCTTGTGGCCAATCATACATCAGATCAGCACATCTGGTTCAAAGAAGCCATAAAGAGCAAGGATTCTCCCTATAGAGACTACTACATCTTCAAAGAAGGCAGGACGGACAAGAATGGAAATTCCATTCCACCAAACAACTGGCTCAGCGCATTTGGCGGAAACGCCTGGCAGAAGGATGAAAAGACGGGTGAATATTATCTCACCATCTTCACGCCCAATCAGTGCGACCTCAACTGGGCCAACAGAAAGGTCAGAGAAGGCATCTACGACATTATGCGCTTCTGGCTGGATAAAGGGATTCTGGGTTTCAGAATGGATGTCATCAACACCATCGCAAAGGCGGAAGGACTGCCACCGGCAGGCAAAGGAAAGAAACTGGACTTCCCCTTTGAACACATCGTTTCCCTTCCAAAGTCCCATGACTACCTGAGAGAAATGCATGAAGAAGTCCTGTCTCGTTATGAGGATTCCTTTACGGTTGGCGAAGGAATGGTCACAGGGGTTGATG
>DAMDIS010000164.1:0-4655 GCA_032100885.1 Proteiniclasticum sp. | reverse complement strand
TATACCTTGAAAGCGGAAATTTCTTCCAGGTTACCCAGTCAAGGCACTGTCCGGATAAATTCAGATTCATAGATGTGGCAAGAAGAGTAGCACCATAATAACTCCTTAAGTATAAGATTAAAAGACATCGCAGCCGCGATGTCTTTTTTATGCTATCGAATTTATATAATAAATAAATTGATTCTTGATTATTGATCTCTTCTCTCTATATTCATATTTATCATTCTTCGCTTAAATCAGATCCATTCGAATAGAAAGTATTGAAGTGCTGCCACTGATGCCTTCATACTGGCGGAGGCTTCTTTTGCGGATTTCTCCTTCATACAGAAATTTAATGAATATTCACCGAACGGGATTCAGCTTAATCCTTCTTTTCATGCTGCTTATTCACTTCTTTCTCACACAGAATATCAGGTAAATTTTTCAGCATTCCTCTATGCCATGCTTTTTTTTGTGGCAGTATAGGCAAACTTGCACTACAATAACACTAATAAGGTTTTTTAACCTATGAAGAGTCAGAAGATAAGGCAGGTGAATCCATGGATTCTTATTATCAGGAAGCACTCGATGAAGCCCTGAAAGCATACGTTGAAAATGAAGTGCCGGTAGGCTGCGTGATTGTCAGAGACGGAAAAGTGATCGGGCGCGGGTACAATCAGATGGAAGGCGCCCATGATCCATCAGCCCATGCGGAAGTCCGCGCCATAAAAGATGCTTGTTCGCGTCTTGGTACATGGAGACTTTCAGGATGTACGCTCTATGTCACCCTTGAGCCCTGCCTCATGTGCGCTGCCCTCATCAGAAAATCAAGAATCCGTAAAATCGTCATCGGTGCCATCGAACCTCGGGAAGGCGCTTTCGGCAGCGTGGTGTCCATAAACGATCTTCCACCGGAAGGAAGCCATGTGGAATCCGTCTGGCTATATGATGAAGTGTCAGAGAATCTGCTCAAACAATTTTTTAAGGAGCTAAGAAAAACATGATAAAAATCTACGACAGAAAAAGCGGGGAGATCACAAAAGAGAAGGTGGTCGGCGGAAAACTCCTTGAAATCCTCTATGGCAAGCCATACGGCAGGCCTTTTCTTCATCTTGTGAAGAGAAAGTTTTTCTCGAAGCTCTATGGAAAAGCCATGGACTCCACCTGGTCCAGAAAAATGATCGATGATTTCATCAGTGACCATGCCATAGATATGAATGAATCTCAGAAACCCGCCTCTTCATTCCAGAGCTTCAATGATTTTTTCACAAGAAAGCTTAAGCCTGAGGCGAGACCGTTTGATTCTGATCCGGAGACGTTCTGCAGTCCATCAGATTCCAGACTTCTGGTTTTTGAAGATATCGATATCGATCATGTCATTCAGGTTAAGGGGCTTACCTACTCCTTGAAGGAGCTTCTGAGAAACGACGAGCTTTCAGAAAGGTATCAGGGAGGTACTGTTCTTGTTTTCAGGCTCAATCCTCTTGACTATCACAGGTTCCATTTTGTGGACGATGGTGTTGCTTATCCGACAGTCGGTATTGAAGGGCTTTATTACTCCGTGAATCCCGTTGCTCTGAAGACCATCCCAAGAATCTATGTGGAGAACAAAAGAGCCGTAACGAAATTTGAAAGCAGAAACTTCGGTACGGTTACATATGTTGAAGTTGGTGCGACAAATGTAGGCAGCATCATCCAGACCCATAAAGACTTCACACCTGCTGTTAAAGGCAGTGAAAAGGGATATTTCAGATTCGGAGGTTCCACTGTGATCCTGTTTGTGGAGAAGGACCGGCTTCTGATATCAGGTGATATTCTGAAAGCTTCAAAGGAAGGTATGGAAACTAGAGTTCTGTGTGGTGAAGTCATTGGTCAGAAGGTGAATTGACAAAGAGTTTACTCTTAAGCAAGATTCTCGTAAGACTTCTCTAGTATATTGTTAGTAAACATGCAGTGATAAGGAGTTGATCTTATGTATGGTCTTGCCCTAGGTGGCGGCGGCTCCAGAGGCTCCTATGAAATTGGAGTGCTCAAAGGACTGAAGGAAATGAATATCGAAATCGGAGCCATCACAGGCACATCCATCGGAGCGATTAATGGTGCCTCCTATCTCATGGGTGATGTCTCGCTGATGGAAGAGATGTGGAAAACATTGAATCGGAATTCCCTGATCAAATTCAAGGGAATGAATATTCCGGATATCATCAGAAACAGAGGATTTGATTTTGAACTCCTCTACAAACTTATTGAAGACAATCTGGTGGAGGATATCATCCGAAGAAACCCTATCGATCTCGGCATTGTGACCTATAATGTGACAAGCAGAGAACCGCTGGTTCTTTTCAAGAGCGATATTCCAGAGGGAAAGCTCATCGATTATGTTGCAGCAAGCGCAAATCACCCTTCTTTTCAGCGTCTGGTCATCGATGGGGAAGAATTCATCGATGGTGCAGTCTATGACAACATCCCGATCAAGCCGCTTTATGACAGAGGCTTTCGAAAAATCATCGCAGTCAATCTGCATACCTTCAGCGACCCAAAAAGTCTGGAAGGTCCCTATCATCTCACGCAGATCCACTCTGACATCCCTTTGGGATCCATCCTCTTCCCTGATCCCATAACAATAGAAAAGAATATTCAGATGGGCTATCTTGATACCCTCAAGGCATTCAAGAAGCTCCACGGAAACCGCTACTATTTCAGAAGCCTAGATGATTTTTCTCTTCTTTCTTCCCTTACAGCGGAGGAAGTCAAGCTGCTAAGAGAAGAGATGAATCCCATTTTCCTCAACAAGACCCTGGAGCGCTATCAGCGCAATCCCCTGCCTGAGTATTCGATGACTCTTGCCGCACTTGAAATCACGGCAGAGGTTCTAAATATCGACAATATGAGAATCTATGCCCATCAGGGTGAACTCTTCGATGAGATTTTTTCCTCAGCAGATGCTATCATTAAGGGAGAGAATAAAATACCCCTTAAGGAGAAAATCGTGTTCAAGGATCTTGATCCTAAAGCGTTCAAGGCTCTTGAGATTACCGCGCCAAAAGTCGCCATCGCCAATCTGTTTCTAAAAATCATACAAAATAGAATGATAGGAGAATAAACATGGAAAAAATCGATCTTAGAAGTGATACTGTAACCCATCCTACTGACAAAATGAGAACGCTCATGGCTGAAGCACCTGTAGGTGACGATGTCTATGGGGATGATGAGACTGTTATGAGCCTTGAAAAGAAAACGGCTGAGCTCCTTGGAAAGGAAGCTGCGATGTTTGTTCCTTCCGGTGTGTTCGGAAATCAGGTTAGTGTTTTGACCCACACAGCAAGAGCCCAGGAAATCATTCTTGGCGAATTTTCTCATATCATTCAGCATGAAGCGGGATCAGTTGCACTGATATCAAACGTGCAGACAAGAACCATCGATGACAGAAACGGCGAAATGGATCCGGAACAGGTAGAAAAAGCCATCCGGAAGGATGAAGACATCCATTTCCCCCATACAGGTCTGATCTGCATGGAAACCGCGCACTCCACAGGAAATGTGGCATCCCTTGAAAACATGAAGGCGATCCATGCTGCAGCGAAGAAATACGGCATTCCTGTCCATCTTGACGGTGCAAGGCTCTTCAATGCCGCAACCTATCTGAATGTCGATGCGAAGGAAATCACACAGTATGCAGATACCATTTCTCTCTGCCTCTCAAAGGGACTCTGCGCACCTGTCGGATCTGTTGTTGCAGGCTCGAAAGATTTCATAGCCAGAGCAAGAAAGAACAGAAAGATTCTCGGCGGCGGAATGAGGCAGGCCGGAATTCTGGCTGCTGCAGGACTGGAAGCCCTGGAAATGAGAAACAGGCTCAAGGAAGACCATGAAAATGCTCTTTACTTCGGAGATGAACTGGATAAGATTCCGGGAATCACCGTAAACAAGGATGCCATAAAGATCAATATGATTTTCTTCACCATCGATAAAGAAGGATTTGAAGAAGCTGATTTTGTATCCCATCTGAAAGAGAGGAATATCCTCATCAACGGTCAGGACGGGGGACTCTTCAGATTTGTGACCCATTACTACATTACCAGAGACAGAATAGATGAGGTCATTAAAATTCTGAAGGATTATTTCGGGCAGTAAATTGAAAAAATGACTTAATTATGTTAGTATGATTAAGTTAAGCAGTGGTAGCTCAGCTGGATAGAGTAATCGGCTACGAACCGATCGGTCGGGGGTTCGAATCCCTTCCGCTGCACCAGGATAAAAACCAATGGAATTCCATTGGTTTTTTATTTTGCGCGTAAACATGAAATCTGTTCCTTTAAACGATTTACTGTATTCAACGTGAAGAAAGCAGGTGATGTTCATGTGTTACAATATTCTTTGGATATCAAGTACAAATAATATTAAAAGGATTGGATGGATAAATTGAATAAACTTTGGACTAGAGATTTTAAAATCATAACCATAGGTTCCATCATCTCCATGCTGGGTAACTCCATAGCAGGATTTGCCATAGGACTTCTGGTTCTTGACTATACGCAGTCAACGCTGCTTTTCTCCCTCTTTATGGTCATCTACAATCTTCCTAAGATTGTGGCGCCTCTCTTTGCGGGACCATATCTTGACCGATTTTCCAGAAAAAAAGTCATCTATAATCTGGACTTTCTGTCATCAGGAAT
>DAMDIS010000163.1:1163-4855 GCA_032100885.1 Proteiniclasticum sp. | reverse complement strand
GAGAGAAGAGGAAGACGTACTGGATACCTGGTTCAGTTCAGCATTATGGCCTTTCTCCACTTTGGGCTGGCCGAATGAGACAGAAGACCTCAAATATTTCTATCCTACGTCGACACTTGTCACCGGTTATGACATCATCCCGTTCTGGGTCATGAGAATGATGTTCTCAGGGCTCTACAACATGGGTGAGGTTCCTTTTGATACAGTATTCATCCACGGTATCGTAAGAGACGCCCAGGGAAGAAAGATGAGCAAGTCCCTCGGCAACGGTGTGGATCCTCTGGAGACCATCGACATCTATGGAGCAGATGCTTTAAGATTCATGCTGATTACAGGAAACGCTCCTGGAAGCGACATCAGGTTCTACCCCGAAAGAGTGGAAGCGGCCAGAAACTTCGCAAACAAACTGTGGAACGCATCCCGTTTCGTGCTTATGAATATTGATGAAGAGCTCATCGAAAAATACAAAGACAGCACAAACTATTCTCTGGCTGACAGATGGATCCTTTCAAAGATGAACAACCTCATTGAAGAGGTCACAGAAAACTTCGAGAAATTTGAGCTGGGTATTGCACTGGCAAAGGTTTACGAATTCATCTGGAATGAACTCTGCGACTGGTACATCGAGCTCATCAAACCTGTATTCTATAACGGTACCGATGAAGAAAAGGGTGTAAGCTACCGCGTAATCAGAGAAGTGCTCATCAAGTCACTTAAACTTCTTCATCCCACCATGCCTTTCATCACAGAAGAAATCTATACCTTCCTGAATGATGAGGAAACCATTATGATGGCGTCGTGGCCTGAAGTGGAGAAAGACTATATCGATGCGAAGATCGAAGACACCATGGGTGGTGTCATTGAAGCCATCAAGAGCATCAGAAATCTGAGACAGGAAATGAATGTGCCGAACAAGAGAAAGTCCACGCTCTATATCCTTCCTAATGAAGGTAAAGAGGAAGCTTTCGTCTCTTCAAAAGATTACCTCATAAAGCTTGCCTATGCGGAGGATGTTGTGATTCTGAAGGAAGACAATACAGATGAAAACAATGTTTCACTGGTGACCTCTACGGCAAGAATCTACATTCCGCTTCTTGATCTCATCGACAGAGACAAGGAACTGGAAAGGCTCGGCAAAGAAAAGACAAAACTGGAATCTGAAATCGAACGTGTAAACAAAAAACTTGGAAACGAGAAATTCCTGGCCAACGCCAAGGAAGATGTCATCCAGGAAGAGAAAGCAAAAGCCGCCAAATATCAGGCTATGCTTGACGCAGTAGACGAAAGAATTCAGGCGCTGAAATAATCAGTAAACATAAACCATGGATATCTTTTTTAGATATCCATGGTTTTCTGTTTATATAAAAAATATTACTATCTATTCACAGTTCATTCATGCCTCGAGAAACACTTATAGGATAAAATATTAATCATCAACAGAGATAAGGAGTACTTCTTTATGGAGATATTTACAAGAGACCTTGTGGTCATTTCCCTGAAAGCATCCACCAAAGAAGATGCCATCAGTTATCTTTCGGATCTTCTGTATGAAAAAAAACGCATCACATCATCTGACATATTCTTTGAAGAAGTCATGCAAAGAGAAAGTGAATATACAACCGGCTTTGGGGAAGGCTTTGCGATTCCTCACGGAAAAACCGATACAGTGATCCATCCTTCGCTTATTGCAGCGAAGTGCATCAGCCCCATAGAATGGGATGCCATGGACGGAAATCCTGTCTCGTTCATATTTCTCATTGCGGTTCCTGATGAAGCAGAGGGGACAACACATCTTAAAATGCTCTCTGTGCTTGCGGAGAATCTTATGGGCGATGAAGTCAAGGAAAAACTGAAGAGTACAGATAAGGAAGAAGAACTGTTTAACTATATAAAAGGTCTGATAGGAGGAAAAGCATTATGAAAATCGTTGCAGTCACAGCATGTCCTACAGGTGTTGCACATACTTATATGGCAAAAGCGGCACTTGAAAAGGGTGCTAAGAAAAGAGGCCATGAAATCAAGGTGGAAACTCAGGGAGCCATGGGCATCGAAAACGAGATCACCGAAAAGGATCTTGAGGAATGTGATCTCATCATTCTTGCCATCGAGACGGCAATCAATAAAATGGAAAGATTCAAGGGCAGAAAAGTGATGAAAATCACCATTGCCCAGGCCATCGGAAAATCCGACGAAATATTTACCAAAGCTGAAGCCGCACTGGAAAGCAGACCTTAAAATCGTTACTGGAGGTGGATCTCATTGAAAAAAACATTTCTGGATCTGAAAAGAGCACTTATGACCGGTGTTTCCTATATGCTGCCGTTTATTGTGGGGGCAGGTATGCTCATCGCCCTTGGTACTGTTTTAGGACAGTTTGGCCTTGCTACGGGACCCATGGTTGATCTGGGCTATGGACTGTTTGCCTTTATTCCTCATATCGTCGGTGCCTATGTAGCCTTTGGGATTGCGGACCGTCCCGGGATTGCTCCGGGATTTGCAGGGGGTTACATTGCAGCCCAGATCGGTGCCGGTTTTCTCGGTGGAATCCTCGCAGGATTCATTGCCGGCTATATCGTCAATCTTCTGAAGAAAATTCCAGTACATGAATACATCTATGCCCTTAAACCCATGCTGATCATTCCGCTTCTTGGCATCGCACTCACAGCACTACTTATGACCTTTGTAGGTCAGCCCATTGCATGGCTTCAGACAACACTTGACGCCTGGCTTGTGAATGTGAGCGGTACCAATGCTGTCCTTTTAGGTGCGGTGATCGGCGCTATGATGGCCTTTGATATGGGCGGACCTCTCGGCAAGATTGCGCTGACTTTTGTCGTAGGCGCTTATTCTCAGGGCATCTACGGACCGAACGCCGCAGCATTTCCGGGAATCATGACCGCCCCAGTATCTGTTGCCATTGCGGCAATGATCTTCCCGAAGAAGTTCAATTCCGTGGAGAAGAAAAATGCACCTGCAACCCTTGTTACAGGACTCTTCGGAATTTCCGAAGGGGCAATTCCCTATGCCATGGCAAACCCCTTAAGGACCATTCCCGCATTTATGGTGGGGGCTGCCGTTGGCGGAGGAATGATGATGGCTCTGGATCTTGAAACGAAAATGTTCAGCGGTCTTGTCGCTCTGCCGTTTACAGACAGATGGTTCCTTTTCGCCCTGAGTATTCTGGTCGGCGTTCTAGTCAGTGTAGGCCTTCTCTATATCCTGAAGAAAGAACCGACACCCGAAGAAGAGGACGAGATTTCTGACATACTGGATATTATGTAAGTGAAGAACAGGAAGCTGGGAGACATCTCAGCTTCTTTTTTCTTGATATTATCATCAGGCAAAGTATAATGAAGCTATTGAAAAGGATTAAAAACGGGTAAGGTGAATCAATTGAATTATCAGGAAACTTTAAAAAAACTGCACAGCATACCTCGACGAAAGAAAGAAGAAAATCTCGACCGTATGACAAAACTCATGTCACTCATTGGAAATCCTCATGAGGGGATGAAATTCATTCATGTTGCAGGGACAAACGGAAAAGGATCGATATCAAGAATGCTTGAGGAGATTCTTTATGTAAGCGGATATCAAGCTGGTCTCTTCACCTCACCTTACATCATCAATTTTCGTGAGAGAATACAGATCAATAACGTGATGATATCAGAAGAAGATGTCTGCCTTTATTTTGA
>DAMDIS010000163.1:0-1153 GCA_032100885.1 Proteiniclasticum sp. | reverse complement strand
CACGGATCCTTGAAGAGGAGGGATTAGGCATACCTTCAGAATTTGAAGTGGTCACTGCAATGTCGCTTCTTTATTTCAGAGACCGGAAAGTGGACATCGCAGTCATTGAAGTAGGTATCGGCGGTCTATATGACGCAACAAACATCATCACTCCGATTTTATCCGTTATCACCTCAATCAATTTTGACCATATGAGCATCCTTGGCAGCACCCTTGAGTCCATTGCAGAACATAAAGCAGGAATCATAAAAGGAAGTCCTTCGGTTTCATCATCACAGCAGCCTGAGGTGAGAAAAGTCCTGAAGGCGAGAGCAGATAAGGTATCATCGGAGCTCATCTTCTCCAGCAGCAGAGAGATTAAATTTCTCAGACTCGAGGGCATATTTCAGGTCGTTCAGTATCAGCTGAAAGGACACAGGCCCATAACAGTTAAACTCTCGCTTCTTGGCATACACCAGATGCTGAATGCCGGTACTGTTCTCTATGCGGCATATGAACTCATCAGGCAGGGATACAGCGCCATCACGGAAGAGAATATCCAGCGGGCTCTTGTCAGCGTCCGCTGGCCTGGAAGGATGGAAGTCGTGAGCGAAGATCCTCTCCTTATCATTGACGGCGCACACAACCTTGATGGTGCCATCAATCTCAAAGAGAGCATGGCTTTTTATTTCAGAAACCGGAAAATCATCCTCATCCTGGGGATGCTTCGTGATAAGGACGTGGATTCCGTTTCTAAAGTTCTGGCCATTGACGCAAAAAAAGTGATTCTCGTAACGCCAGATGATTTTCGAGCCATGGAAGCGGAAGATCTTGAACGTCTTCTAAAACCCCAGTGCAGAGTGGAGAAAGCGCCTTCATTCAGTGATGCCGCAATGAATGCCCTGAATGAATATGAAGAGGGGGATGTGATTCTATCTGCCGGTTCTCTTTATACCATCGGCGATATGAAAAACGCTTTTCAAATGGCGCTTGCAGCACTGTCTGAATAGATCCATCCTCTTTGCAGATAAGCGTGAACAAGCCCCGTCGGCTGTAAAAAATCCAGCTGACGGGGCTTGTGACTATTTTCTGATCAGTTCCTTATAGAGCATCTCATATATTTTTGTTGAATTGTTCTTCCAGTTCTGTACCGATTTTTCTGCAGTTTCTTTCG
>DAMDIS010000162.1:2261-4970 GCA_032100885.1 Proteiniclasticum sp. | reverse complement strand
TCGAAGTGCTGACCTGCTACCCCGGGATGCATGCCATATGGCTGCACCGGTTGGGTAATGCCCTGTGGCGGCGGGACTTCAAGTGGCTGGCGCGGCTGGTGTCCAACTTCGGTCGCTGGCTGACCGGTATCGAGATTCACCCGGGCGCCACGATAGGGCGGCGGTTCTTCATCGACCATGGCATGGGCGTTGTCATCGGTGAAACTGCAACCGTGGGTGATGACTGCACCATTTATCACGGAGTTACCCTTGGTGCAACAGACTGCGATGCACCAAAAAGGCATCCGGATCTCGGCAATCGCGTCATGGTCGGTGCAGGAGCAAAAGTGCTCGGCCCGATTAAGATATCGGATGATGCGAAAATCGGTGCAAACTCTGTTGTTCTTAAGAATGTCCCTGAAGGCGCGACAGCTGTGGGCATTCCAGCACGTATTCTGGTTCAGAAGAATGACACTTCCGAAATCAAGTACTTGTACTACAACTATATCTGATCAGATAAAAGAATAAACAGATTAAATGTCTCGGGGTAACCCGAGGCGTTTTTCGTTTATTTCCTTAAATCAGAACTTGCACTATAATAATAGAGAGATCTTTTATTGATCTGCGAAATGGCGTGGAGGTGAAAGTATGGAAAATGTGATGAAAAATGAAATTATCGATAAACTGGAGAGTATGGGGTTAAGTGCCTATGGATTTATGAAGGTCAGGACACTTGAAGAATCCCTGTCCTATTTCGAGGAAAGAAAAAAACTGGATCTCACCACATCTTTTGAAGAAAACGAGCTTATGAAAAAGACGGATCTGAGCTATGAAATGGAAAACGCAAAGACCATCATCAGTGTAGCTTTTCCATATTATTATGATTCCTATATCCATAATGAAGGATATTTTTCGCTCTATACTCTGGGGAAGGATTATCACCTGGTGGTCAAAGACCATCTTGAAAAAGTAGCCGATCTTCTTCGTGAAAAAGGATATGAAGCTAAGGTTTTTGCCGACAACAATTCTCTGCCTGAGCGCTACATTGCGCATGTTTCAGGCACAGGTGAAATCGGGAAGAATCATATGGTGATTACAAAGAATCATGGAAGCTATGTATTTTTGGGGGAAATCCTGACGGACTTCATCATGGAAACGGAGGAAAGAGACTGGAAAGAGATTCCAGAGCACAGCATCTGCAAAGAGTGCACAAGATGCATAAAAGCCTGCCCTACACAGATTCTGGGCAGCGAGCTTTATGACACCAGCCGCTGCATGTCCTTCATCACCCAGAGCAAAGAAGTGACTGATCAGGATATGCTTCTTTTCAAAGGACGCCTTTTCGGCTGTGATACCTGCCAGAGAGCCTGTCCTTTCAATCAGGGGATAAAGACCAGCCCCATTGAAGAATTCAGGCCAAGAGAATATATGAAATACCCAAGTCTAACCGAACTTGTTTCTCTATCCAATGAGGAGTTCAAGAAGTATAAAGAAACCTCTTCCAAAAAGCTTCTTCAGAGAAATGCCATGATCGAGCTCATGAGAAGAGGCAGAAGACCCACTGATTCTATGGTCAATACTGAGTATCTGAGGGCGTATTATCATAGACTTAAGGTGCTTTTCAACTTATAATAAAAATATCAAATAAAAGGGGATCAAAACATTGAGAAAAATGATTTTAAAGGCGCTTGCTAAAGCTCCTGAAGGTGTCCAGAAATTTGTGGCACGTAAGGGTCTCAAGTATATCTTTACAAAAATTGCCCAAGTGGAAGTAGAAGGGAAAGAGAATCTTCCACCAAAAGATGAGACAGTGATTTTTATCTGCAATCATCTGAGCAATATCGACGGACCGGCTCTTAATGCCGTATTGGGGGAAGATTACAGACCAACATTCGTTGCAGGTCAGAAACTGACCAGTGACCCGTTTACAGGTCTTTTCAAAAAAGTTTTCAGAAGCATCAATATCAAACCGAATTCACCGGATAAGGCGGCCATGAAGGAAATCATAAACCTTCTGAAATCCGGCAATAATGTTGCGATTTTTCCTGAAGGAACAAGATCAAGAGTCGGTTCCATGATTGAAGGAAAAAGAGGGATACTCCTCATTGCAAGACTCGCCAAGGTAAGGATTGTTCCACTGGCCATGACAGGCTCTGAAAAAGTGCTGCCCATTGCAAAGGACGGCAACATGACCGGCGAGAAGCTATATAAAGGGACAATCAAAGTGAGAGTGGGTAAACCCTTCAGCATACCCGAAAAGACTGAAGGACAGACTAAAGAAGACTATGATCATGACACCATGGACTTTATCATGAGAAATATTTCTGTGATGCTTCCAGAAGAATATAGAGGGGTGTACAAATAGTCCTATGAAGATGGAATCACTGGAGGAATCATGAACAGAAAAAACAGAGAAGTTATCGAGATACTATATAAGACTCATCCGGATGCGAAATGCGAGCTGGAACATGAAAGCCCCCTGCAGCTGCTGGTGGCGACAATTCTTTCTGCTCAGGCAACGGATAAAAAGGTCAATGAAGTCACAAGAGATATGTTTGCCAAGTATCAGACGCTGGATGATTTTCTGGGCATGACAGAGGAAGAACTGGAAAGCTACATCAAGGTGATCGGTCTTTATAAGTCAAAAGGCAGAAACCTCATGAAGCTGTTTCCGATTCTGAAGGAAGAACATGGCGGAGAAGTTCCAGGGACAATGGAAGAGCTGACAGC
>DAMDIS010000162.1:655-2251 GCA_032100885.1 Proteiniclasticum sp. | reverse complement strand
GATGAAGAAGCTTGACAGAGATCTGTGGATTGATGCCCATCATCTGCTGATTTTTCATGGAAGAAGAATCTGTACGGCCAGAGCACCCCAATGCGGAATCTGTCCGGTGAATCATCTGTGTACCTACTATAAGAAGAACAGGAAATCACTGATCGTTAAGAAGTAATCAGACGAGGCATCGAGACAAAATACAAAGAAAGGGTGTGACAAGATGAATTCAAGGAAAACCATACTGAGTTTGATGAAATCCAATGTCATAGCCTTTCTCATTATGTTTCTTCTCTTTGCGGCAATTTTCGGAACCGGTCACTATTTCACATCAGGTGGAGACATCATGCTCATCCCGCAGGTGGATGTGGCGAACATCATCATCGCAGTGATTTCAGCACTGCTTCTTATGCTTTATGGCTATTATACCCAGAAGAAGTATCATTATCTTCTTGCTCTGGGTGTATTTTTTGGTTCAGTTGTTGAATTCAGAAAGAATCTCTTTGTCATAGACGGAAGAATCGATTCCACATTTCTGGGGTTTTATCTGGTACTTCTCATTCTCGTCATCTTCATCATGACCTCGGCGCTGACCTATACACGGGTAGTCAAGCTCAATATCGATACCATGATCTACCTGACGGTATTTGTGCTGCTTTTTTATGTGTTCCTTCAAATGTACGTGATTTCTTCACCGCTGATTCTTGATGACTGGAACCTGTGGCCGCTGGAGCTCTTTATGCTCGCATCGATTCCTTTCTTTTTCGGCTGGTATTTTTCGACCTTTGTCACAAAAAAGAACAGTCTCAATTTATCGATCTATGTGAGCAGTCTGAGCTACTTTGCAGCCATGATCTGCTATAGTGTATTTAACCTAAGAGAGGATTACAGATATCTTTTCACGGGTACGATCTTCGAAACGCTGACTTATGGCATTTATTTCCTTTTTATTCCGCTGGCATTCTACGAAATCATAAGGGAAAAGGATGACATCATCAAAAAGTCGGAAATTCTGAAAAACAATCTCTTCATGTTCTTCAAATCTGCTGAGTATAACGAGAACATCACTGTATTTGTCAACTCTAAGCATGAGATTCTGTATTCAAACTCCAAATACAAGATTTTCTTCAATCATTACGGCCATGTTCTGGATGAGAGCATGTCCAGATATCTTTCCGAAAAATATGAAGTGATCAAGTACAATATGAACTATTCCTCATCCATGAAGCTTGAAATCGGAGACAATTCTTTTATTCTGGATGTTGATGTGGTCTTCATCGAGCAGGACGATGAAGAGATTTTCTGTGTCACTGCAAAGGACATCACAGTCATCCGCGCCATGCAGGAATCTCTTGAACGGTCGGAATACAAATACAGAAGTTTCTTCAACCTGATTCCTGACTTCATTTTCCTCTACGACATCGGAAAAAACAGGGTGATCGAAGCCAATGATATGGTCTATAACGACTTCAAGAATCTGCCCAGCAATCCGTTGAGCAGCAATCAGGAAGATGAGCGGTTCATGGGGATGAGTTTTCGTGAACTGAATGAGATCGGCGAGAGAATCTCAACGGGTGAAATCCTGAAGCTCGATATCATGGAAATTAC
>DAMDIS010000162.1:0-645 GCA_032100885.1 Proteiniclasticum sp. | reverse complement strand
GGTCATAACGTCTATGTCGAGCCGAATTTCAGACTCATCAGCTTCGAGAAGAACAAGAAGCAGATGCTTGTCTTTCTGAGAAATGTCACGAATTCCGTCAAGCTCCATGAACTGAGAATAGAGAATGAGGCAAACATCAGAAAGCTCTATATTGCGGAAGAAAACGAGAAGATGTTCAACGAATTCTTCACAAACATGTCCCATGAGCTGAGAACACCGATCAATGTCATCCTGTCGGCACTGGACATGATGGAAATCTCCGTATACGATCAGCAGAAATCTGAAAAATATGCGCATCTGATCAGGCATAATTCATACAGACTCATGCGTATCGTATCGAATATTCTGGACATCACAAAAGTCGATTCGGGATTCTACAAGCTTTATATGCAGAATCATGATATCGTCAGCTTCACTGAAGACATCGTCATGTCGATTCTTCATTATGCTGAGGGTAAGGGGCTTAAGATCATCTTTGATACTGAAGTGGAAGAGCACCTTGTTGCCTTTGATCTTCAGTCTCTTGAAAGAGTGCTTCTGAATCTTCTGAGCAATGCCATTAAGTTCACCAAGGCAGGGGGAAGTATCTTTGTGACACTTTACTTGAACGAAGAGGACAAAAAGGTGTATATCGATGTTGAAGAT
>DAMDIS010000161.1:3876-5079 GCA_032100885.1 Proteiniclasticum sp. | reverse complement strand
TTGTAGATATTTCTTCCTTCTTCTATAGCAGCAACGATGGTTGTAAAGTTATCATCCGTCAGGATCATGTCTGCTGCACCTTTGGATACATCAGTACCAGTGATACCCATGGCAACACCGATATCCGCATGCTTGAGGGAAGGTGCGTCATTGACGCCGTCACCGGTCATGGAAACGATATTTCCCTGAGCTTTATAAGCTTTGACGATCTTCACCTTATGTTCAGGTGAAACTCTGGCAAACACTCTGTAGTTGTTGATGCTGTCTGCGAATTCCTCGTCGGAAATCTGATCGATTTCAGCCCCGGTCAAAGCCTGGCTGATATTATCCGCAATACCCAGCTCCTTGGCAATGGCAACTGCGGTGTTCTTGTGATCGCCTGTAATCATGATTGATGTGATTCCGGCACCGTGAGCTGAAGCAATGGAATCCTTGACTTCAATTCGAGGTGGATCGATCATGGCGACAAATCCGATGACAGTAAGATCTTTTTCCATCTCTTCAGGGCTGATCTTTGTGTTTGTATCTTTAAACGCAACACCCAGTACTCTCAGCGCCTTGTTGGACATCTCTTCTGCTTTCTCCAGAAGTGTCTTCCTGTGTTCGTCTGTGAGCGGTACGCTTTCACCATCGATAAGTATGCTTGTCGAGATCTTCAGAATGTTGTCAATGGCTCCCTTTGTATGAACTCTGTATCCCTCTTCTTCCTGATTCAGTGTGGACATCAGTTTTCTGTCTGAGTCAAAGGGTTTTTCGTCAACTCTAGGGAAAATTCTGTTCAGTTCGTCCTTGGTCATGCCATATCGGTTTCCAAGCACGATGAGTGCGATTTCTGTAGGGTCTCCAGTAGATTCTTTCTCCGTGGCCGTAGCATCACTGCAGAGCACGAAGGATTTGATGAGCTCTTCAGCATCTTCATCGCTGGTCTCTGAACTTACTGACTGGATATCCACATCCACTTCTTCTTTATGGGTGTAGTACTTAAGAACCGTCATTTTGTTCTGAGTAAGTGTACCGGTCTTGTCGGAGCAGATGATGTTCACTGAACCCAGAGTCTCCACTGCAGGCAGTTTTTTGACAATGGCGTTGATCTTGCTCATTCTTGTCACACCAAGTGCGAGTACGATGGCCACGATGGCTGGGAGTCCTTCAGGAATGGCTGCGACAGCAAGGCTGATTGAGGTTAGAAGCATATCCAGAAGA
>DAMDIS010000161.1:2372-3866 GCA_032100885.1 Proteiniclasticum sp. | reverse complement strand
ATGAGGATGGTTATGCCCAGAGCGAGCTTTCCTAGGGTTTTACCCAGTTCGTCCATACGTTTCTGAAGAGGGGTCATACTGTCCGTCTCTTCATTAAGACTCTTGGCGATATTACCGACTATGGTTTCCATTCCCGTACCGACAACAACGCCTTCTCCACGGCCATAGGTGACCAGAGTGGACATGAAGGCCATATTTGCCCGGTCACCTACAGGGATATTCTCTTCAGTGAACTCTCTGTCGTAGTATTTGTCTGAAGGAACTGATTCTCCTGTAAGTGCTGATTCTTCAATCTGCAGATTGGAACTTGAGACAAGCCTTATGTCTGCAGGCACATAACGTCCTGCGTCAAGGATGACAACGTCTCCGGGTACAATCTGAAGTGAACTGATTTCTTTTGTTTCTCCGTCTCTTCTTACAAGAGAACGGGGAGTGGTGAGTTTGTTCAGCGCTTCAATGGCTTTTTCAGCCTTCGACTCCTGTATGATGCCGATGGTGGCATTGAGAATGACTACGGCCAGAATGATGACGGAGTCGGCATATTCTCTTACAAGGAGCGTCACCACTGCCGCACCAAGAAGCACATAGATGAGTGCATCATTGAGCTGCGCAAAAAATAATTGGATCAGGGTTTTCTTTTTGGCTTCCTGGAGCTTGTTTTCTCCATATTTTTCCAGTCTCCGGCTGACTTCAGCCTCGGATAGTCCCTTGGACACATCAACATCCAGTTCCTTAAGGACCTCGTCTCGTGATCGGTTAAACCACATAATTAACACCTCTTTACTGTTATTCTATCGTCTGTTCTAAACTGCATGGTCCTCCTGAATTAAGGACTACTAAAATATTATACCTTCTAAATGTTCACAACTCGTGAAGTTATTCTAAAGTATCCATGAAAGTGCGGAATGAAGCATCGGAAGGCATCCTCAGATCACCGCGAGGCGAAAGGGAAATGCTTCCGACCTTAGGTCCGTCGGGCATGGCTGATCGCTTGAACTGCTGTGAATAGAATCTCCTGACAAAAACCTTCAGCCATTTTCTGATGGTTTCAGTGTCATAGTTGCCTTTAAAGGCCACTTCCGTCATAAACAGGATCTTTCTGAAACTTGCGCCGTACTTCATGTAGTGATAAAGGAAAAAGTCGTGAAGCTCATATGGGCCAACAATATCTTCCGTCATCTGGAGAAGCTCGTCGTCTTTTCCCTTTGGGAGCAGCTCTGGGCTGACAGGTGTTTCCACCACATCTTTCAGAACCTCTGAAAGTCTTCCGGAAAACTCTTCTTCGTAGAAATACCGGACGAGATACCGGACAAGCGTCTTGGGTATGGAAGCATTTACGCCGTACATGGACATCTGGTCACCATTGTAGGTGCACCATCCAAGGGCAAGTTCTGAGAGATCCCCAGTACCGATGACGATACCGCCTTCTTTGTTTGCGATGTCCATAAGAATCTGAGTTCTTTCTCTGGCCTGTGCGTTCTCGTAGGTGGCGTC
>DAMDIS010000161.1:0-2362 GCA_032100885.1 Proteiniclasticum sp. | reverse complement strand
TGAAATGCAGAAGCGTGGCATCGACAATACTGATTTCTCTAAGGTCGGTACCCAGTTCTCTGCAGAGCTCCATGGCATTCTGATAGGTTCTGTCTGTTGTTCCGAAACCTGGCATGGTTACCGTGACAATCTGATCAAGAGGAATGCCCATAATCCGGTAAGCCTTGACGATGACCAGCAACGCAAGGGTAGAGTCGAGTCCGCCTGATATTCCGATCACCGTCTTTTTCATATTGAGATGTGTGAGTCTCTTCACCAGCCCAAAGCTCTGGATCTTAAGAATTTCGCCTGCTCTTCTGTTTCTTTCAAGCGGATTGCCCGGCACAAAGGGATGGGGATTGATTCTGCGGTCAAAGCCCATGATCTCGTAACTTTTATGTCTGAAGGACACCTTGTCCGCTTTGAAGGCATCGTTTACGACCTCATTTCTGAAAGTGGTGTTTCTCATCCTTTCGCCACGTATTCTTGATACATCCACAAATGCCGTGATGAAATCGGACTCCATGGAAAATCTTTCGTTTTCTGCCAGGACATTGCCGTACTCACAGACAATCAGATGTCCGCTGAAGACCACATCCGTTGAAGACTCATTGGGACCTGCAGAAGAATAGACATAGGCTCCGATGTTCTTTGCGCTGGTGATCCTCACAAGATCTCTCCGGTAATCGTTCTTGCCCACAAGCTCATTGGATGCCGAAAGATTGAAGATGATTTCTGCACCCTGAAGGGACAGACTTGAAGAAGGGGAGACCGCCGCAAAAAGATCTTCGCAGATTTCCACTCCGAAAGAATATTTTTCTCCCGAGAACACCAGGTTTCCAAAAGGAATATTTCTGATGTCTCCGATGTCCACATGGTGACCGTGTGAGGCATTATATGCGGTAAACCATCTGCTTTCATAAAACTCGTTGTAGTTTGGCAGGTTCTGCTTTGGCACAACACCCAGAATCTTTCCGTCATATAAAACTGCGGCGCTGTTGTAGAGCCTTCCGTTATGCTGGAGCGGGAATCCGACGATGACCACCATGTCCAGATTTTCTGTCGCTTGCCTGATCTTCAGAAGCGAAGCTTCCGTCTCGAATAGAAGGTCATCTGAAAAGAAGATATCCGCTGCGGTGTATCCGGTCAGAGAAAGCTCAGGAAACAGTGCAACCTTCACATGATCTTCCGCCAGTTCTCTCATGAGTCTAAGAATTTCGAGTCTGTTGTATTCCACATCGGCCACCCTGATTTTGGGGGACACTGAAGATATTTTGATATAATCCATATTTTATACCTCTCCATATCATAAGATTATCCTGCAAAGTGCAAGGATATATTAAAGTCATTATACCACCAAGGACAGGTGCTTTAAATAAGAGCGGTATTTTGTCCGACATTTATCTGGGTGAATCATCCAGGAGATGTGAAAGCCGGATCTCATTTTCCCTGTTCTTTTCCTGTTCTGAATCAGGATGAGTCATCCTCAAAAATCCGAACGTTCGTATTAAAGTTCGCCCTTGTACGAATTATAAAATGAAATATGGCGTTTTATATTGACTTATAGACCTATGATGTTATGATTTGTTTATAAAACGTTCGGGAGGAACACATGAAAGCAGTAAAGAAAATCTTTGTTGAAAAAAGAAACGGATTCAAAAATGAAACTCTTGCGCTGGATAAAGACATCCACGAAATGCTGAAGATCGAGACTAAGTCCAGAATCATCCATCACTACCTGATTAAGGGACTGAATGATGATGAAATCGGTAAAGTGGAGTTTACGGTCTTTGGTGACCCTTCATCCGATCATGTTTTTCACGATGGAGGTGCGATTGAGAACATTCCCGGATTCATACTTGAACTGCTTCCTGGGCAGTATGATCAGAGAGCAGAAGCTGCAGAGGACTGCATAAAGCTTGTCCTTGAACGCAAAGATATCAGGGTCCGTTACAAGACCATCTATCTATTTCCTGGCATCACAGCAGAAAATCTTGAGCGCATAAAGAACTATCTCCTTAACCCTGTGGAAATGAGAGCAGGAAGTCTTGATGAAGATTTCGATTCCTTTCCATCTAAAGACATGGACGTGGAAGTTCTTCATGGATTCCGAAGCTGTGATGATCCTTGTCTCCATACTTTTCTGAAAGACCGTTCTGGCCATGAACCTTGAGGACCTGAAACTCATCAGGGATTATTTCATGAAGGAAGATAGAGATCCGAGCATCACGGAGATCAGAGTTCTTGACACATACTGGTCGGATCACTGCAGACATACCACATTTCTTACACATCTTACCGATATCTTCATAGAAGAGGAGGATCATGAGATTCAGGAAGCATATCGTACCTATCTTGCCATAAGAAAAGAGCTTCATCGTGA
>DAMDIS010000160.1:2175-5091 GCA_032100885.1 Proteiniclasticum sp. | reverse complement strand
AAGAAGAAGATGGAACTTGTGGGTGAGGGAGAAGGCAAGTACTTCAAATGCAAGTGCGGCTATCGTGAAAAGCTTACGGCCTTCCAGGCTAGAAGAGAAAAGGAAGGAACGGCCATGCGAAAGGGCGAAGTGAAGCAGTACCTGAACAAGATCAACAAAGAGAACGACGAGCCGTTAAACTCTGCCATGGCAGATGCGCTCAAGGATCTGTTCAAGAAGTAGCCAAAGAAATACGGTCAAACGTGTCAGAGCACCATAAAGATAAATCAAGGCTGATGGAATCAAGAGATGTCCATCAGCCTTTTGACTTGTTCTTTCACAATATTCTCTGAAGAAAGTCCTAAAGTCTGTTTTTCTTCAGATAGGTCAGGGCATACTCAGCGTAAAGAGCGCTTCCGCTTGCAAGTACATCCTCATCGATGTTGAAGTGGTCATTGTGATGGGCGTAGTTTGTGCTTTTTTCAGGGTTTCCAGAACCGATGAAGGCGAAGCATCCGGGTTTCTTCTCCAGATAGAAGGCGAAATCTTCGCCGCCTGTGGTCTTTTCCTGAAGGACGATACTCTCTTCACCGAAAATTTCAGCTGCTGCTTCATAGGCAATGGAGGAAGACGCTTCTTCATTCACCACTGGCGGAAGATTGTAGATGTAGGTGAGATCTGCCTTTGCGCCATAAAGAGAAACCGTGTTTTCCATGACTCGTCTTATGGAATCTTCTATGGTTTTCCCGATTTCAGGGCTGAAGTATCTGACCGTTCCTTCCAGCTCGGCGGTTCCTGAAATGACATTGAAGGCAGTACCTGAGTGGATGGAACCTACGGAAACCACAAGAGGATCGAGGGGGCTGTATTCACGGCTCACGATGGTCCGAAAGTTCATGACCATGGCAGAGGCTACAACTACTGCATCTACGGTCTGATGAGGCATGGATCCATGACCGGAGAGACCTTCAATGCTGATCTTAAATCTGTCCGTTGCGGCCATTCTTTCGCCGGATTCAACTGAGACTTCTCCTGAGGGGAGATTGGACCAGATATGGGCACCGAAGATATTGTCTGTTTCTTCGTACCAGGTCCCCGTTTCGATCATGATCTTTGCACCTTTTCCGATCTCTTCTGCAGGCTGGAAGACAAGATGAACTGTACCGTGGATCTCATCAAGGGAGTCCATGAGCATCTTTGCCGCACCCAGAAGGATGGCCATATGCGCATCATGCCCGCAGGCATGCATCTTTCCTTCTGTCCTGGACTTATAGGGAACATCATTTTTTTGTGTGATTTTCAGCGCATCCATGTCGCTTCTGAGGGCTACCGTTTTTCCGGGATGATTTCCCCTGATGGTTGCCACAAGACCTGTAGGATTTCCTTTGATGTAGGGGATGCCCATTTTCTCGAGTTCTGCCGCAACGAAAGCTGTGGTTTCGTACTCTTCAAGACTGAGCTCCGGATGGCTGTGGAAATGACGTCTCATTTCGATGATGTAGTCTTCATACTTCGCTTTTTTCTCCTGTAATTCCTGCATTGATGCCCTCCTGTAAAAACCTTATTTTCAGACTATTCTATAGGATTAAGATTTCAGTGTCAATGAAGCTCTAAACAGATTCTGTACAGATGTATACAAAAGATGAATTTATGCTCCTTTACCTTGATTTGGATACCCCCTAGTGGTATATTGGATAAAAATAACACATGGAGGATTTAAAGATGAGTATGATATTTGAACTGAGAACTGAAAAGACTTTTGAAGAAGCATCTGAAAGCCTGAAAAAGGCTCTGGCTGACCGTAAATTTGGAGTTCTATGGGAAATGAACTTCAAGGATAAACTGCAGGAGAAGGGACTGGATTTCAACAAAGACTTCAAGGTCATGGAAGTATGCAGTCCACCAAAGGCGAAAGTGGTGCTTGACCGTTACCTTGAAGCTGGTTATATGCTGCCCTGCAAAATGGTTGTATACGAAAAGGAAGACGGTGTGAAGATCGGTATGATGAAACCCACAAGCCTTGCAGGAGTCATGATGTGGCAAAAGAAGTGGAAGGAATCCTCAAGGAAGCCATCGAAGCTGCAGTATAGAACTGCGGTATGATTCCCGTAATAGTTTTGTAAAACACATTGGCATATAGATGCAAGCATAGGGACCTGAGCTGATGCAATTAAGCACCGCTCAGGTCTTTATGGTCTTAATCAATTCTTTATATTGCTCCGTTTAAGACCAGTATCAGAAATAGACGTCCGATAATTTTGATGTATAATTAAAGTATATGTATATGAGGATATTATGGTGATGTTTAATCTTGTGAAGAACCGTAGTGAACTAGAATAATACTGCTGATGAAGAGGCAGGGTAACATCACGTGAACTGAAACTGGAACATCTTAGCGCAAGATTAGAGAGGAGAGTAAAATATGACATCGAATGTAGTGGGAGGATTATCGCTCCTCATCGTATGGATTCTTTCAGTGCTGGTCTATAAGGGACTTTACTGGCCATATAGAGAAAACAGATACATTGATCTTCCAAACCGCATCATTTTTCAGAAAAGATGGGCAGTTCTGATGTCGCTTCTGGCAGCCATAATGTTTTTTACTCAGTTTGTCCTTCTCTATACGAATAACCGGTTGTGGGTTAAAGCTGGTTACGCGCTGGGGATAACAGTTTTCATTTTGTTTATCGTAAATCACTATACCTTTATCATGCAGAAAAATCAGAACCCCATGAAGTGAACGGTTTCGATCATACATATAGGTCAATTTATTTTGGCTCAAGATAGGTGTGAGGATTCTATGATAATGATGTTTTTATTTATGCATTTTTATATATAAACAAAAAAATCCTTGGATAGACCTAAGCGGTCAGTTCCAGGATTTTTCAGCTCTATCCATAATACGAATGAAATCTATCTTAGTATCTCTTCACCACG
>DAMDIS010000160.1:0-2165 GCA_032100885.1 Proteiniclasticum sp. | reverse complement strand
ATTTCTTCGGTATACAGATTCGTTTTCTTGTCCAGCCAAGGCGTCTCTAAAATCAATGGCCTGTCTTTTGTCACTTCATGATGGACAATATACTTTAACGCTTCAGCACCGATCTGGTCTATTCCCTTGGGGTTGTCTTCCCGTGCGCCGATATTTGCATGACGGTCTTTCCTGGCACCTCTTATGTTCAGTGAGCCATTGATATGAAAAACCTTTAATCTATCAAGACCGATGACATCATCAAACTCCTTTATCACTCCATCGAAATCATGTATGATGTCATACCCGCTGTCATGGGTATGACAGGTATCAAAACAGATGCCGAGTTTTTCTTTGTGTTCCACAAGTTCTATGATCCTCGTGAGCTCTTCAAAATTTCTACCGATTTCTGTACCTTTTCCGGCCATGGTCTCCAGACAGATGAAGGGCTTTGTGTCCTTGTCCAGCACCATATTCAGTCCCTCAGCAATTTTATTGATACCATACTCCACATCCATATCCGTAAAAGCTCCTGGATGAAGCACCAGATAATTGGAACCTAAAGCAGTGGTTCTATCCAGTTCAATCTTCAGAAACTCCGTTGCCAGGTTGAAGATTTCGGGTTTGTAGGAAGCCAGATTGATGATATAGGGGGCATGAATCACGAAGTCCGACAGGTTGTGCTCTTTCATGAAAGCGTGACCTTCCATGATTTTCATAGTTTCTATGGGAGATCTTCGGGTGTTCTGGGGGGCACCTGTGTAGATCATAAACGAGGTTGCACCATAGCTGAAAGATTCCATAGCTGCACCGATAAGCCCATTTTTGATGGAAACGTGAGATCCGATTTTCATTATAACTATTCCTCCTGAGTTTTTCTCTATCACCAGTATACAACAGAAATTGAATTTTGTGTGATTGGATTTTATGCTATTTATAGGATGGACACAACTGATTTCCACTGACTTTTCGTCGCGAAAATAATAATCCCAATGGAACTTAAGGCGAAAATCAATTTTCCTGTGCAGAAACTGGAACCCCAACTCACCTCGAATCACTTCTTTAGTGACAACTTTTCCTCGGTGTTGATATCCCGTGAATTAGTGAGATAATAGAGGTGACAGGCAGCATTGAAAGAAAAGAAGGCTATCAGCAAAGAGCTCTTTTTAGGTAAATAAATAATGAAAAGATACCATAATTAAAGAAGGAGATGCAGGGAAATGTCAGAGAAAAAGAGATTTTCAGAGGATGAAGCCAAGGCGTACGGAGAAGAATTAGGCATTGACTGGAAAAAGTTCCATGTGGCTGAATTTTGTACAGGCATGAATGTGGAACTGGAACATGGAAGTCAAGATCAGAACACCAATGTCACAAACGATGATCCCCTTACGACTGCAAAAATTGCACTGGCACATCTCAATGAGTTTCCTGATTATTACACACGTCTGAAAAAAATGGAAGCGGAAGCGGAAGCATACTGGGAAAACAGATCATAGTAAGAAGTACAGTCAAAGCAAAGTATTGTAACCTCTTATTGATGGACGGTCTACTATGATATTGAGTTCAGGTTTTTACAGCCGGTTATAAACTATGAGGAGTTGTTAAATGGATAGAAGATCACAGATAACGGAACAGATTGAAAACCTTGATGGCGCAAACGCCTTTATCCGCAGAGGAGATTATTTCCTGGTCGCACTTTTGCCGGATATTCTTTCGGACGGCGAAAATATTGAAAGAATCGCAAAAGGTATCTATTTGAATGTATGGGGACTTCTGATTGCAACGGATAGGAGAGTCATCTTCATCGGTAAAAACTACAATACGATGCATGATGTGAATTATGGAGAGTGGACTTTTCATGAAATCAGTTCCATGACGCATCAGAAAGGTTTCATTTTCGGGAAGATCATTATAGAAGTTCAAGGTTCGAGAAAGGAGATTCACCAGATTCCAAACAGCCAGGCAAGGGGTTTCTGCGAATATGTGGAAAATCATAGCACTGTACCAGTATAATAACAGCACTTCCTGGAACAGGTACTATAGAGGCAGGCACTGGCTAAGATGCTTTAGGACAGAAATAAGATGATCAGTATAGAAAACGACACGAGAAAAAGACATTAAAGGAAGATTCTGATGTGCTATCCGTCAAGAGGACAGTAAAATAAAATAAAAGTTTACACAGTGCT
>DAMDIS010000159.1:4130-5103 GCA_032100885.1 Proteiniclasticum sp. | reverse complement strand
ATATAATCTTTTATCCGCCTCATGAATGAACTCATTCAGCTTCTCGCCTTCAAACTGCTTTACTCCACCGCTCAACGTGATGCTGATCCCTTCTGCAAAAAGATGTTCCTTGACGGATTTTCTGATTCGCTCAGCAGTCTTTGATGCGGATTCAATATCCGCATTGTTTAGAATCGCCATGAACTCCTCGCCGCCATATCTTCCGGCAACGTCGGTATCTCTGATGCTCATCCTGATGATCTCGGCAACGGTGGCAAGCACCTTATCTCCGAAGACATGTCCTTTAGTGTCGTTTACTTTCTTGAAATCATCGATATCAAAAAGCGCAATAGACAGCTGACTTCCTGTCCGATCAGATTCGGAAATTCCAGCTTTCAGGTACTCGATGAGCGATCTGTGATTATTGATTTTAGTCAGTCCGTCAATATTGGCCATTTCCGTCAATATACCATTCAGCTGCAAGAGTTTAAGCTGTGTTTCTTTCTTTTCTGTAATATCAAATACAATTCCTGCCAGAAAGAGCGGTTTTCCTTCATCATCATACTGTGTTATCTTTCCGCGGTCATAATACCATTTGTATTTATTGTCTTTTGTCATGATCCGATACTCAACCTCATACACATCGGCTTTTCCGTAGAGATGATTCTTCATCGCCTCCATGGTAACAGGATAATCTTCAGGATGAAGTTTGTCTGTGAAAAACTGATATGTAATATTTTCCGGTATTTCACTCTTGTCATAACCTAATGTTGTTACTTTCAGTGGATTGAAGGTCACCTCATTTGTCCTGATGTTCCAGTACCAGTGTCCCAGATTCCCCGTCCAGGAATATTCCAGCTTTGTTTCCTGCTCCTTTTCTTTCAGCAACTCCTTTGTATGCATCTCCAGGTTCTCTATTCTGTCCATAAGCTGTTCTCTCGTAAAATGGTCGTACTTCACTGTGTTTCCCCCTAATTGATATTCATGTTGCCCT
>DAMDIS010000159.1:0-4120 GCA_032100885.1 Proteiniclasticum sp. | reverse complement strand
ATCAGATCCGGCTTACATATTTTCAGGCAAAATAATACCTGACAAATATCAGATGGACCCTGCAGCTGAACCAGATGTCATCGGAAGACAGTTTACCGATATCTTTCAGGTTCAGTCAATAATATGATCGAGTCCCTGTTCTCTGAGCTTTTCCAGAGCCTGAAGCATATGACTGATTTCTTCATCAGTATGTCTTTCCCATTTGCCAAGCTCTGCAACAATTTTCAGCGGAAATCGTGACCTGTAGGATCTTGTCGGGTTACCCGGAAATCTTTTGTCCGTGAGATTGGGATCATTCTCAAAATCACCTGTGGGTTCAACGATATAGATTCTTTCCTTCAAATCAGATGCTGCCAGCTCAGCTCCCCATTTTGCAGCTTCCAGTGTTCCCGTGAAGTAAATGTAGCTGGATACCCTGTTCTTGTAATTGGATTTATTCAGCGGGCTGAGCATGTCTCCAATTTTCAGTTCTGCTTTGGTACCATGAAAGAATGGTCCTCTGTCTAGTACATCATTGTTATTGTTCATTTTCATCCACCTTCTTAATTATTGACTGTAAATTACTTTGATAATCGTAGTATAAAAGCATTGTGTAAAAAATTAAAGTGCTCCTCGGTCAGTGAGCCTGAAATATCTGAGCACCGGATCTGTCGATTTTTCAGAATCCGGTGCGATGCACCAACAAGTAAAAACACCCTGAAATTCTGAGCTGAGCTTCAGAGTTCCAGGGTTTGGTTTTATAACTTTCCAAATGATCACCTTTCAGATGAGTACAAGTTCAGCTTGAATTGATCTTAACTTAACTCCAGGTAAGCATTCTCTCTGGATAATCGCATCAGTCTTATGAAGATACTGTTTCTTTTTTTGCTTTCTCCGCTTTAATTCTCGCCATTTCTGTATTGATGAATGGAACAAAGTAGTTCATGCCCAGTATCGCAAAGGTTGTTCCTTCAGGAACCCAGCCCCATAATCTCATAGCCATGATACCTATTCCTACCCCAGCACCAAAAATTATACGTCCGTTGTCGGATTTTGGTGAGGTAACAGGATCTGTCGCCATGAAGAAAGCACCAAATATCAGACTTCCGGAAAAAATATGAAACAGGGGATTCTGGCCGGCCAGAAGAGATACTACAGCAACCGCAGTGAGACAGCTTGCAGGTATTCTCCAGTTTGCATACTTGTTGTAGATGAGGTATGCCGCACCAATCAGCAGTGCAACAGCGGACACTTCTCCTATACTTCCACCAATATTTCCAAGGATTAGATTTAAGACAGGAGTTGTCGTACCTGATTCTCTTAAAAGTCTTAAAGGTGTAGTGGTTGAAACCATATCCACAGGCGACAGCCATGGGCTCATTGCTGTCGGAAAGACGAGTACAAGAAACAGTCTGCCAAATAGTGCAGGATTAAACAGATTTTTAGGGAATCCCCCGAAAACCTGTTTTCCGATAATAATGCCTACTGCAGAGGCGATGCCTAAGACATAAAGAGGAGTGGACGGTGAGACGGACAGCGCAAGAAGCAGACCTGTAGTTACAGCACCACCGTCTTTGAACGTATATTTTCTTCTGAAAATAAACTGGAACAGCGCTTCTGAATATGACTTTTTGTTTTTTTATTATATCATACATAGTACCCATGTTTAGTCTTTATTTTGAATATCATTAGAATAGTTACAATAATCTATTCCTGAAAGGATGAACTTATTCCTGCCATGCTCCAATTAAAGTTGCATTATTATAAGTGTCTTGCTTGTCATGATTTCGACACGTGCTGGATATGTTCCCGGATTGATGCACCTTCAATTAATTAGGCATATTATTTCTTTGAAGCCTCTTCAGTATTACTCCGGTTCCTCTTATGAAAGTGTGTCTGAAATATGCAAAACTATTGCAATAAAAGGACAGATTAATTATTCAGAAGTAGACTTAACCCGTCTCTTACGGCTGATGATCAGGTTTGTCATAAGATTTCCACTCATAACAGCTGCCATCATCAGTATGCGAATGTTATATCCAAGTTCAACATATCCTTCCATTTTTTCAGAGTAAATCTTCAATAAAATGTATGAGATAACCAAAAGCATGATAATGCTTGGAATATACCATACCCACTTCTTGATGAAAAATTTTGAAAGGATAATAGACATCCCCACTCCACCACTGATAAGTGCCGCCATCATAAGTATTAACCTGTCCAAATCATCACACTCCTTCAGCTTATTAATAACGACCATTTTATAACTCAAGTTCATAGTAGAACAGTCATATGCTCATGGCCTCATTTAAGCGTATCTTTTATAAACATCAGTTCCTCTGTTATCTGCAGGTCTCTATTTTCATCAATCGGTCCAAAAGCATACCCTGTCAGCTCATAAACATTGGAGTTCATCCAAAATGTACCGGTGTATCTTGTGTAATCTCCTTCTGGATAGTTGTCACTATGGATGTAATCTGCAGTCACATCCTTTTTCACCCATTCTATGTCGCCGGTTTCATTATCATCTGTACTGCTGCAGGAAATGATAATTTCAAAACAGGCAGAGCTGGACAGTTTTGTGGGTCTGATTATGATATGATAACCATCCCATTCACCATACTGTCTGCTTCTTTCCAGATACATTTCTTCACCAGCAACATATAAATATGGATTATCATCATTTAAATGATATGCAGGGATCAGTATATCAGGATTCTCAATATGCTCTTCAATCTCAGTTATTGACGTTACACTTTTTGACTTAGCCAGATATTTTTGAAAATATACTGGAGCTGACATCAAAGAAACAATCAGTACAGCCAGCAGGATGATAAAAATCGAAATATACTTCTTCACAAAACACCTCTTATCCTATTCAGAATCAGTATCACTCACACTTGTCTCGAGCAAGCACTGATAGATCGATGCATTGCTCTTTTCCTGTTTCTATCATATCATATGTAGATTTGTGATGGTCAGTTTTCTCTGAAGTATTCTATAGTATATCTTCTTAATACAAACCAGACAAAAAAGTCCAGAGAAATGCTGTTTCTAAAGTAAATCTCTGGATGTATTTTAATCGGGCTGTTCTTTTAAACTCTCAGGACTGCGTTTTCTGATTCTTCGAGACTAATTGATGTTTCCGTCAATTTTGAATGTATCGCCATATACAGTGATATTAAACGGGGTGACAAGATTACCGTTTCCACTGACAAGAATTTACCTGGAGGCGGAAACCCTGTCTATATCGGGATTGCTTGTATTCATATCTTCTTTCGCACAAAAACAGGCGACTATCGGACTTTCTGGAAGTTACCTTCTGAATCATGTATCATTACTTTCACTTTCTTTTCTGAAATCAGATCATCCGCTTTTTCCATTGCTTCCTCTTTGGTTTCAAATTCAAACCGCTCCTCATTATCCTTTCCTTTCAATACCCATTTGTCTCCTTCTGGAACCAGGTGATGAGTGATTTCTGAAGCGGCTTCACCACCTCGATTGTCCTGCCATTCTTTGGCCTGCGAAATCGCAATCGGTATGGCACGCCCTTCATCATAGTCATCTTCAAGCAGTCTGTTCGCAATTTCGATGGCTTTGTTTCTTACAGATTCCTCAAGATTTTTCATGGAATCCGGATAATCTTTTTTTGTCCAAGGCATAAGTCAATTCTCCTTTCTCTTTAATTCGAGCACATATTTTCGGCTTCATCATAAACTCATTAAAACCAGAGTCATCAGTAGAACATCAGAAAGAATCCCAGAAGGGAGGACAGAACCAGTATCACTGTGACCGTTGTCAGAGCGTAGTAATTGAATGAATAGGATTGTGCCGGCAGATTCTGCTGTCTGAAATGAGTTGTGATAAAGTCATAAATGCTCTTATACTGATACCATGCATAGATAAAAGCAAAAATGCCAACAGATACCAGAGATGTGGCGATGGTCCATGGAATCCACCTGCTCTGGGTGTCCTTTAGTGCTGTCCCCAGGGTTACACCTACACCTGAAATGGCAAATCCTGTTCGGATCCAGGCAGCAAATGTCCTTTCTGTAGCCATATACGTACGACTTCTTGCCAGAGAAGTCCGCACTTCTGCAAGATGATTCGTATCTACGGCAAACCGTTCTTTCTTTTTGTT
>DAMDIS010000158.1:0-5146 GCA_032100885.1 Proteiniclasticum sp. | reverse complement strand
ATGAAATCAAGTCACTTGGTTTCCATTATTCAACCATCGGAGCGGTTACCGTTGCGATATCGGATATGATCGTTCCAGAGAAGAAGAAGGAACTGCTGGCTGATGCGGATGCAACAGTCAAAAAGATTGAAACCATGTTCAAGAGAGGACTTATTTCAGAAGACGAAAGATATGAAAGAGTCATCGAAAAATGGACAGATACAACAGACGACGTGGCGAATGCCCTTATGGACTCCCTGGATCAGTACAATCCTATATTTATGATGGCTGACTCCGGTGCGAGAGGTTCCAAGTCCCAGATCAAGCAGCTTGCTGGTATGAGAGGACTTATGGCTAACCCGTCCGGTAAAATCGTAGAACTTCCAATCAGAGCTTCATTCGTTGAAGGTCTGAATATATCAGAGTACTTCATCTCCACTCACGGAGCCAGAAAGGGTAATGCCGATACAGCGCTTAAGACCGCTGACTCAGGTTACCTGACAAGAAGACTTGTTGACGTTTCACAGGATGTTATCGTAAGAGAAGCTGACTGCGGAACCGAAGAGGGGATATACATTGAAGCAATCCGTGAGGGTGCTGAAATTGTGGAAACCTTGAGTGAGAGACTGACAGGAAGATATGCCCTTGAAGACATCATCAATCCTCAGACGGAAGAAGTGATGGTTGAAAAGAATGAGTATATCGAACCGCTGATGGCTGAAAAAATCGAAGAAGTAGGCGTCAAGCGTGTATACATCCGTTCTGTATTCACCTGCAAGACCAAAGTCGGTGTGTGTGGCAAGTGCTACGGCATGAACATGGCTACCGGACAGAGGATCAATATCGGTGAAGCAGTCGGAATCATCGCCGCACAGAGTATCGGTGAACCAGGAACACAGCTGACCATGAGAACATTCCATACAGGTGGTGTTGCCGGTTCAGATATTACCCAGGGTCTTCCTAGAGTTGAAGAGCTTTTCGAAGCAAGAAAGCCTAAGGGACTTGCAGTAGTATCCGATATCAACGGTACAGTAAGAATAGATGAGACGAAGAAGAAGAGAGTCGTTTACGTACTTTCAGAAGACGGTGAAGAATTCACCTACGACATCTCCTTCGGATCAAGACTAAAAGTTCATGACGGAGATGTCATTGAAGCGGGAGACAGCATCACAGAAGGATCCATCAATCCTCACGATATCAGCAGAATCAAGGGGATCAAGGGTGTAAGAGAATACCTGCTTGCAGAAGTGCAGAAGGTTTATCGTCTTCAGGGTGTTGACACCAATGACAAGCACATCGAAGTTGTCGTAAGGCAGATGACAAGAAAGGTCAGAGTTTCCGAGGCAAATGATACAACGCTTATGCCTGGAGTACTTGTAGACATATTCGACTTCATCGATGAGAATGAAAGAGTCAAGGCAATGGGCCTTCAGGAAGCTGAAGGAGAGCAGGTTCTTCTTGGTATCACCAAGGCGTCACTTGCTACCGATTCATTCCTTTCCGCAGCGTCCTTCCAGGAAACCACAAGGGTTCTTACGGATGCGGCAATCAAGGGTAAGATCGATCCTCTGCTTGGACTTAAGGAAAATGTCATCATCGGTAAGCTGATCCCAGCCGGTACAGGAATGAGAAGATATAACCATATCAAGCTTTCCACAGAACATGAGCTGGTCGAAATGCCTGAGATAGAAGATGTTGACCTTTTTGAAGAAGAATAATTTTTCTTTACATCAACTAGTTATGGTGCTAAAATAAACTTTGTGTGATTTTACATGGACCAGAACCGGTTTTCCGGTTCTGGACATGATTTTGTCTAAACGATGCAAAGTCTTTACAATAACTTAAAAGTAAATTAAAGATTAGTATCATAGTTTAGAGTAGAATTATCCATGGAATCCATGTGACGGAACATCTTGTGTTCCAATATGATTTGCTATATTAACTTTAATATAGATAGCCAAAAAAAAACGGAGGTGAAATGATGCCAACTATTAACCAATTAGTGAGAAAAGGTAGAGAAACAGTAATTTACAAGACTGGTTCACCAGCCCTTAAGGAAGCTCCTCAGAAGAGAGGCGTATGTACTGTTGTTAAGACAACTACACCTAAGAAGCCTAACTCAGCGCTTAGAAAAGTTGCTAGAGTAAGACTTGTTAACGGATTTGAAGTAACTGCATACATCGGCGGTGTAGGACATAACCTGCAGGAACATAGTGTTGTTCTGATCAGAGGTGGAAGAGTTAAGGATTTACCTGGTGTAAGATACCATATTGTAAGAGGTGCCTTAGACAGCGCTGGCGTTGCAGGAAGAATGCAGAGCCGTTCAAAGTATGGTGCTAAGAGACCAAAGGTCAAGAAGTAATTCAAGATTAACATAGTGCTATGTTTAGGATATATATTGGAAAATAGAAGGTTTTCATTCATATAGAATATACAGAGCGCTTTGCGGCAGGAATTGCCGAGTACCGATGAATTAATTTAATTAAGGAGGGAAGAAAAGTGCCAAGAAAAGGATATATTGCAAAAAGAGAAGTTTTAGCTGATCCTATTTACAACTCCAAAGTTGTTACTAAGCTTATCAACAGCGTAATGGAGGACGGTAAGAAGGGTGTAGCCCAGAAGATTGTTTATGAAGCATTCGGAATCATCCAGGAGAAGACAGGAAAAGATCCTGTTACTGTATTTGAAGAGGCTATGAACAATATCATGCCGTTACTTGAAGTTAAGTCAAGAAGAATCGGTGGATCAAACTACCAGGTTCCAATTGAAGTAAGACCAGAAAGAAGACAGACACTGGGTATCAGATGGATGCTTCTGGCGGTAGACAAGAGATCTGAGAAGTATGCAAGAGAGAGATTAGCTGGAGAGCTGATGGACGCTGCAAACAACACAGGTACAGCTGTCAAGAAGAGAGAAGATACACATAGAATGGCAGAAGCTAATAAGGCGTTTGCTCACTACAGATATTAATTTTGAGCATAAAACTGTTTTGGCATAGCTGAAACAGTTTTATGCAATATAATCAAGAGAGGAGGAGTCCATGTGGCAAGAGAATTCCCTTTAGAAAAGTTTCGTAATATAGGGATTATGGCACATATCGACGCAGGTAAAACGACAACAACTGAGCGTATACTTTTCTATACAGGAAAGACTCATAAAATCGGTGAAACACATACAGGTGAATCACAGATGGACTGGATGGCTCAGGAAAAAGAAAGAGGTATAACAATCACTTCCGCTGCGACAACAGCAAACTGGAAGGGACACGTTATCAATATCATCGACACCCCAGGGCACGTAGACTTCACTGTTGAAGTTGAACGTTCACTTAGAGTTCTTGATGGAGCTGTTACAGTTCTAGATGCCAAGAGCGGTGTTGAACCACAGACTGAAACCGTATGGAGACAGGCTGACAAATATGGAGTTCCTAGAATCGTATACATCAACAAGATGGATGCAACAGGAGCTGACTTCTTCAAATCCGTTGAAACAATGATCGACAGACTGAAGTGCAACGCAGTTCCAATTCAGATTCCAATCGGATCTGAATCCGAATTCAAGGGTGTTGTTGACCTTGTAGCTATGGAAGGAATCGTTCACCTTGACGATCTTGGAAAAGAAATCGAAGTTGGACCAATTCCTGAAGAAGTCAGGGCTAGAGCTGATGAATTCAGAGCTAAGCTTGTTGAAGCTGTTGCTGACCTTGATGAAGAGCTTACAATGAAGTATCTTGACGGTGAAGAAATCACTGTTGAAGAAATGAAGAGAGCACTCAGAAAAGGAACAATCAACAATGAAATCGTACCAGTAATCTGCGGATCTTCCTATAAGAACAAGGGTGTTCAGGAAATGATCGACGCTGCAGTAGACTATCTTCCATCCCCAGTAGACATCCCAGCAGTTGGTGGTGTTACTCCTGACGGTGAAGAAGCTTCAAGAGAAGCATCTGATGATGCTCCAATGTCTGCACTTGCATTCAAGATCGCAACTGACCCTTTCATCGGAAGACTTGCTTTCACAAGAATCTACTCCGGTGTCATGACTTCAGGCTCCTATGTAGTTAACTCTACAAAGGGCGGAAAGAAGGAAAGAGTCGGAAGACTTGTTAAGATGCATGCTAACCACAGACAGGAAATCGAAGAGCTTAGAGCCGGAGATATCGGTGCTGTTGTTGGTCTTAAGGATACTACAACAGGAGATACTCTATGTGTTGATACAGATCAGATTATCCTTGAACAGATGGTATTCCCAGAGCCAGTTATTTCTGTAGCCATCGAACCAAAGACCAAAGCCGGTCAGGAAAAGATGGGTATTGCGCTGGCGAAGCTTGCTGAAGAAGATCCAACCTTCAAGACATTTACCGACCAGGATACTGGACAGGTAATCATTGCTGGTATGGGAGAACTTCATCTTGAAATCATCGTAGACAGACTTCAGAGAGAATTTAAAGTAGAGTGTAATGTCGGTGCACCTCAGGTTGCTTACAAGGAAACCATCAAGAGAGCTGTTAAGGCTGAAGGTAAGTTTGTAAGACAGTCCGGTGGACGTGGACAGTACGGTCATGCTGTAATTGAACTGAGCCCACACGATGGAGATTACATCTTCGAAAACGGCATCGTTGGTGGTGTTGTTCCAAGAGAATATATTCCTGCAGTAGATCAGGGTATCAGAGAAGCATCACAGGCTGGTGTTATCGGTGGTTACCCAACCATCAACTTCAAGGCAAAGATTGTAGACGGATCATACCATGATGTCGACTCCAATGAAATGGCCTTCAAAATCGCTGGTTCTATGGCGTTCAAGAACGCTATGGCTAATCCAGTAATTCTTGAGCCTATGATGAAAGTTGAAGTCATCGTCCCAGAAGAATATATGGGGGATGTTATTGGTGACATCAACTCCAGAAGAGGTAGAATCGAAGGTATGAGCGATAGAGCAGGAGCTAAGGTTGTTGCATCATTCGTACCACTTTCAGAAATGTTCGGTTATGCTACTACACTGAGATCAAAAACTCAGGGTAGAGGAGTTTACTCAATGGAATTTGATCATTATGAGCCAGTTCCAAAGGGCATCCAGGAAGAAATAGCAGGCAAGAAGAACGCATAATAGAGATATTAAGGAGGAGAAAGAATAATGGCAAAAGCAAAATTTGAGAGAAGTAAGCCAC
>DAMDIS010000157.1:4074-5203 GCA_032100885.1 Proteiniclasticum sp. | reverse complement strand
CGATCTCAGCTGCTTCCTGAGGTGTTCGCGGCTTCTGGTCAATTTTTCGGTGTCCTCTCCGGTCGTGAAGACCGGCCTCTCCATGCTCGGTAAATTTCTTTACCCAGCTATAAACCTGCTGGTATCCGACCTCATATTTCTTTGCGATTTCTCCGTAGTCGTATCCTGACTCAATGCATTCCCTTACAATCTGAATTCGTTCTTCCAAGCTGGTATTTCTCGATTTCATGCGGCTTCCTCCACTCATGTTTTTAAAGTTCTTGCCGCTATTATACAATATTATCCAGTCTTGTAGTTGCCTTTTTGACCTGATCTTGAATCTTGCGCAAATCTCCCTTAAGCTTCCTTCACCAGAAAGATAAGTAAGTACAGCTCGCATTTTGAGCTCAGGGTTGTAGCTTCGATTTTCACCGGTGTTGATGAGGCCTAGAGATCCTTCCTGCTTATAAATCCGGATCCAGGTTCCGAAGGATGATTGGTTTACTCCTGCTATTTCAGCTGCCCTCATTGATGAAATTTCTCCCGCTAGGTACTTCTCTATGAGCAGCACCTTTTCTTCAGGAGAGCACTTTGTTTTATGAGACATGATAAAACTCCCTTCATAATTAACAGTGTTTTATTTCACTGTCTCTTACAAAGGGAGCATATCAGGATTATCGACACTGCCTGCAGGATCTTTTATATCAATGCTAGTTTGCCTTAATGAACTCTTCCATCATATCAAGAAGTTCATTGAATCTTCTTACTGTAGCTTCGAGAGGCTTTTTGCTCGTCATATCGACACCAGCTGCCTGAAGTGTTTCCACCGGATAATTGCTTCCACCGGTCTTCAGGAATCCAAGGTATCTCTTCACCGCTTCTTCTCCTTCAGAAAGGATGCTTTCGGCAAATGCGCTAGCTGCAGCATAACCTGTCGCATACTGGTATACATAGAAGTCGCTGTAGAAGTGAGGGATTCTCGCCCACTCGATTTCGATTTCCTGGTCAAGGATAATGGATTCTCCGAAGAACTTTCTGTTCAGCTCCATCCAAAGCATGCTGAAGTCCTCTCCAGTCATCGATGTACCCTTCTGAATGGTTTCATGAGTGACCTTTTCGAATTCGGCGAACATCAGCTGTCTGTAGACCG
>DAMDIS010000157.1:3331-4033 GCA_032100885.1 Proteiniclasticum sp. | reverse complement strand
CCACAAATAAAGTATAGTCTCCATAAATATAAGGCTGATTTTTTCTTGAATAGTAGGAATGTATGGAATGACCCATCTCATGGACAAGGGTAGATACATCTCTCAGATTCTCATGGTAGTTCAGGAGAATATAAGGCGCAGTATCATAGGCTCCTGAAGAGTAAGCTCCGCTTCTCTTTCCCTTGTTCTCGTAGATGTCGATCCATCCGTCTTTCACTCCGCTTCTGAAGATGGAAAGATATTCTTCGCCAAGTGGTGCAAGGCCCTTAAGCGCAAGCTCGATTCCATCGTCAAAGGGGATCTTTTCATCCGGAACATCAATGATCGGAACATAAAGATCATACATATGGATCTCGTCCAGCTTAAGCAGCTTCTTCTTGATGTCCACATATCTGTGAAGCGCACCGACACCTTCTCCTATGGTTTCCAGAGAATTGTCATAGACCGCCACAGGAATGTTGTTCGGACTTAAGGATGCTTCGATGGGACCTTTGTAGTTTCTCAGCTTCGCCTTAAGATTGAATGTCTTCATATTGGATGAAAGCATCATACCGATGGCATTCTTGAACTTTCCGTAGGTGCCGAAGAGCTCCTTGAACGCGTTTTCTCTGAGCGTTCTGTCCTTGGACTGCATGAATACGCCATAGCTTCCTTCTGTAAGAGGATGCGCATTGCCTTCGCTGTCCAGAATATCATTGAAGG
>DAMDIS010000157.1:0-3321 GCA_032100885.1 Proteiniclasticum sp. | reverse complement strand
TTGTGAAGATGGAGAAGATGTCGTCTCGCGCATTCAGAGAATCGGAAAGTGTGGCCATAAGCTCTTCCTTTTCCTTGCTCAGGACATGGGGCTTCTCTTTCACGATGGTTTCGATGTAGAATCTGTACTTTGAAAGATCCTCATCATCAAGATAAGACTGAATGATCTCATCACTGAGAGAAAGCAGTTCAGGCACAAAGTAGCTTGCCATGGCTCCAAATTCCGCGCCATACTGGGATATCTTGGACATGAGGACCTGCTGAGTGGTGTTTGCAGTGTCTTCATCGCTCTTCATGTAAGCATAGACGTATAGCTTTTCAAGAGTTCTCGAGTATTTCTCGATGTCATTCAGGTAAGCCAGAAGACTTTCCTTCTCATGAAGCTTGTCCTTGTAGTTCATAATGACAGGCGCTTCCGTTTTCAGTTTTTCAAGTTCAGTCTCGAACGCTTCATTGGATGGGTAGATGTCTTCAATCTTCCATTTGTACTGCGCTTCGATTTCGCTTCTCAGTTTCACTTTTTCGCTCATAGTAACCTCCATAGATTTAATTTGCTCCCTCCATTATAAATCACAACTAATGACTTTTATACTGATTTACCGATTCTTCTATACTTCTGATACATTTTCTGTACTACCTTTCCCAAAATGACAGGAACTTCCCACGATAATTCCGATTCTGTGCGCCTCAGCATTGAACAGACTGCGTTCAGTGATGAAACAGAATCAGAATTCCGGATCCAAAAACTTGCATCTCGGTTACAAAAATCATTGTCTGGTTTTCAAAGATGGCTTCTGGGCTTACAAAATGGCATCTTTGACCACAATTTAGCCTTTTCAGATGCCATTCATGAATATAATTACTCTTATTGGGTAATTTATTATTGATTAACAATAAATCTATGTTATAATTCAATAAAAGGAGTGATCAAATTGAATAACACTAAAAGATATTTTATTCTCTTGTCTATGATGATTCTTGTTTTCAGTTCAGGCTGCCAGGCACGTGAGTCATATTCTACCGGAAAATACAGCGTCACTGTGGTAAACCGTTCCCAGGTACCAGTCCATAAAATCACATATGAAATGAACGCCCAGAGCGGTGGCGGAATGAACGCAGATGGCTCTCTGATCAGACCAGGTGAAGAAATGTTCTTTGATTTCGAGGAAATTTCCGGCTCTGCTGTCTGGTCAGTTCTTGATGAAGATGATGCAGCCTTAGCCTCAGATACACTACCCTTCACCTTTGATGAGCAGAATGAGATGATCATCCATATTGAATCAGAAAAGGAAGAACTTGAACTCACAGTCGAGAAACCCTGATTCTATGAGAATTAATGCGGGAGACCGTTAATGATTGATAATGAATAAAATATCTGGGTTTTTTACGTAAATCAATCTATAATACAAGTATATCCCTAATATTAATATGAAAAAAATCATAAGAGGTATACCTGTATGAAAAAGAAGTTCGGCATGGCCGCAAGTTTAGTACTGATGATCCTTTCTGTATTATGGATCCTTTCCCTTCTTCCGTTTAACCAGGAAATCATTCGGGAAGTCCCTGCAAAGATCTATGAAAGCGGCATCGCCGCCGAAGATACCACGGTAGATATTGAAGGTACCAAAAGCAATCCGCTGTTCGGGAAACCTGATTCATTTTCCGGAAAATTTCATATACTTTCCTATGAAAAAACAGCAGGAGAAGATATGAATGCAAACATCAAATGGTACCGAAATACAAATTTCCAAAAAATTTTTTATATAGACTCTGGCCGTTCTCCGGAAACCGAGATCATGAACTTAATGCTCATCAGTGAAGATATGACTAAATTTGCGCTGATGTTCAATGATGGAACGATTCTTGCCACTTCCGAGGAGCTTTACGAGATCTATGCCAGGCATTTTTCAGTCACCGGTCCAGACAGCATGTCCATTACAGATGAAGAAGGCATCCCAAAAATAAAGTAGTCAAAAAAAATAAAAAAAAGAGCTGGCCAGTCTCACTGATCTTATTTGTGAGGCTGGCCAGTCTTTATTGTGATTATCTGTTAAAGCTCTCAAGCACTTTCTCGTAGGTTTCCTTCAGACTTGGCAGGAGTTCGCCTGAAGCTTCCAGAGGATTGATGGCTACAGTCTGGCTTCCCGTTTCTCGTGCAAGGGTTTCAGACACCTTAGGTGAAGCCGCCTCTTCCAGGAATATGGTACTGATTTCTTCACTCTTGACAAAGTTTATGAGATCTTCCAGTTTCTTAGGAGTGGGCTCACCCTCCTGAAAAGGTCCTTCCACAGATTTCTGTACAAGTCCCAGTTCTCTCGTCATATAACCGAAAGCGGCATGTCCTGTGACAAACGCTCTTCCATTATAAGCTTCAAACTTTTTCTGATGTTCTTCCTTCATGGCCATAGCCTCACTGGAGAATGCTTCAAAATTCTTCACGAAGTCTTCGGATCCCTCAGGATAAACGGAAGACAGCTCGCTTTTCACATTTTCAGCCATGATGATCAGTGAATCAATGGACATCCAGATATGGGGATCATAATCTCCATGGTCATGAGCATCATTTTCATGGTCGTGATCGTCTTCCACTTCATCAAGATGAATAAGATCGACTCCTTCTGACAGATCGACGGTGGCAAGCTCAGTATTCCCTGAGTTGTCCACTGCCTTTTCTACCCAGGGCTCCATCTCCAGACCGTTCATGAACAGAAGATCCGTTTCGGTAAGTCTCCCCATATCCTTGATCGTCGGTTCGAAATCATGGGCATCGGAACCTTCCGGAACGATCTTCCAGGTTTCCACCAGGTTTCCGCCGATGATTCTGACCAGCTGATCCACCGGATTGATCGTTGTGGCCACACTTATTTTCTCTGCAGGCTCTTCTGCAGGCGTCTCTTCATTTTCTCCAGGTTCTACTTCATTTACGCCGGTTGCAGGGGTTTCCGCCTCAGGTTCCTGAGTGCATCCCACAAATACTGCTGCAATACTCAGCACGGCCAATAGTACAATTAATCTTTTTTTCATTATTTATCCTCCAGTTGTTGCAAATGATTCGCATCAATGAGTATAATATAATAAGAAATAATCATTGTCAACCTAAAGTTAATGTACTATATTTATTGATGAAATTTTAAATTGGAGTGGAAGTAATGATTGAAATCAAAAACCTGTCCTTTTCCTATACAGGAGAAGAACCCTATCTCATCAAAGACCTCAATATGAGCATCCCGAAAGGACAGCTGATCTCAGTCATCGGAGAGAACGGGTCAGCAAAATCAACCCTCGTGAAGCTTCTTGTGGGTCTTTTAAAGCCCCTAAAAGG
>DAMDIS010000156.1:2778-5225 GCA_032100885.1 Proteiniclasticum sp. | reverse complement strand
GAGGAGCTGCACAAGAGTATACAACTAACGATGATGGTGAGATCATCCTGAATAATCTGCCTCGAGGACTCTACTACTTTGTTGAAACAGCTACAGTAGATCCGTATCTCTTAAATACCGAACCGTTAGAATTTGAAATTGATTCCAATGGTAAGGTTCTTCTAACCGGAGAACTGCGTACTGGCATTGAGGGAACTGTTGAGTTTGTAAAACTGGACAACTATGAAGGTCCAGAAATCGAGAAGTCCATCGGAGAAATCGGTCAGGAAGAACTCGACGCAACAGTAGGCGACGATTTTGAGTTCTTCATTGAGCTGGATCTCCCTGAAGATGTTGATGAGTATACAACTTTGACTGTAACAGACGTAATAGACACAAAACTTGATTATGTCGGTCCAGTAGTCGTAAAAGGTTTTGTAGGAGCGGTAGCAACAACTCTTACTGAAGGAACAGAGTATACTCAGTCATATACACCCGGAACTCGAACACTTCTTGTCACACTAACTCCTGATAAATTGAACAACGGAACTGTAAACTTTGATAAAGTTGAAATCAGTTTCTTTGCAGATATCAATGAGACAGCAGTAATGGGAGTTGGGATCAAGAATGAAGCTAGAGTAGACTTCAACAATAGATATACTCCTGGACATGATACAGATGATGCATATGCATTCACAGGCGGAATCCGATTTATGAAGAAGAGTACTCAGGAACCAAACGGAATAGATGGAGCTCAGTTTATCATCCTAAATGATGCAGGAACGCATTATCTGACAAAGGTTGCCAATGAATTTGTCTGGGTTGTACTACCGGTAAATCCAGATTATACAAATCTGCCAGGTGCGATAGAACTGACTTCGGGTGCAAATGGGTTATTTGAAATTCAAGGTCTAGAATATGGAGACTACAAGCTGCTTGAAATTGTAGCTCCAATGTATGATGGCGAAGACCGTCCATACAATCTTGAGGATGATCCATGGACATTTACAATCACTAAATTGTCATACTATTCAGATCCAGAAAAGCTGGAATTAGCTGACGCATTCCGTGTAAACAACATTCTAGGACCAAAGATTCCACAGACAGGTGGTATCGGTACAGTTCTATTCACAGTCATCGGTGGAGGACTGATGGGATCAGCTCTCATGCTGAACAGAAAGCGAAACAAGGCATAAATTTAGAAGACTGTCAGGCGAATGCTCTGCATTCGCCTCTTCCATATAACCTCCATTTCCCTGGAAGCTATATGGAAGAGATAAGAACATTTGAAATTAAAGGAGATGATCGTGTGCACAAAGTCAGTAAAGAATCTAGTAGAAATTGGGTGCAGAAGCTTGTCTTAGCTATAGTGTTCTTAATCGGATTATCGATTTTCCTCTATCCTACTGTTATGGATTTTATCAGTTCACAAAAACAGGAAAAGGCAATTCAAGAATATAGTGAATATCTAAAGGATCTGGAGTCTCAAGAAATTGCTAGACTCAAAAGAGAAGCACTAGATTATAATGAAAAGCTTATGAGGGGAGCGACGATTACAGATCCGTTTGCAGAAAACAGGCCTCAGGAAGCAGGGGTAAGCTATATGGATATGCTGAATATCGGTGAGGTCATGGCATATCTCGAAATACCGGAAATTGATGTATATCTTCCTATCTACCATGGTACAAGCGATGATGTCTTGAATAACGGACTTGGTCATATTGAACAGACGTCTCTTCCTATAGGAGGAGCTGGAACCAATTCAGTTCTGACAGGACACCGGGGACTACCCCAGGCCAAGATGTTTAGAAATCTCGATGAGGTAGAGGTAGGGGATGTATTCTATGTACACAGCCTTAACGAAGTAATGGCCTACAAGGTATTTGAAACAGTGATTGTACCACCTTATGATATTGAAAAACTGAGAATCGATGATGAAAAGGATGTGGTTACACTTATAACCTGTGATCCGTACATGATTAACACCAACAGACTTCTTGTCAGAGGAGAGCGGACAGAATATATACCGCCAGCTGAGTATGCTGAGGGTGAGATAGGGGAAGAACCTGAACCAGATCAAGCTATAGAAAATCCTTCAAGCGAAGGGGATGTTTTAACCGGAAACGATCTGAATCCTTTCCTTATCGGAGGAATAATCGTAATCACACTGGGAATCATCATCGGAGTCTATTTCTTCAGAAAGAGAAGAGGAAAGAAGGTGATGGCCAGTGAGACTTAAGAGGATTTCCTATATCATATTTCTTATCGGTCTGAGCATATTTATGTATCCTCATGTACATATGCTACTGTTTGAAGCTCAGAATCAGAGTGCTTTTAATGAGTATGAAAATGTTGTGCAGCACATGAGCGATGATGAAATCAGTAAATATATCGAAGAATTTCAGAATTACAATGAATATGTGGCAAACGGGGTTACAGAACCAGAGTATGACGATCCGTTCATCGCG
>DAMDIS010000156.1:0-2768 GCA_032100885.1 Proteiniclasticum sp. | reverse complement strand
AGGTGACTCAGAGAAAAATCGAAGGGACAAAAGAAGTGGTCAGAAAAGTGGCAACATCAAATGGCGCTTTCGGTTATCTGGAAGTCCCGAAAATAAAGCAGACACTTCCTATCTATTTAGGAGCTTCCATGAGCAATCTAGCCAAAGGCGTTGCGCAGATCGAGGATACTTCACTTCCCATAGGTGGTATGGGAACCAATTCTGTTATCGCAGGGCACAGAGGGTACTCCAAAGGTTATCCAATTTTCAAGTACCTTGATAAGCTTGCGATTGGTGACAGGTTTTATATCCATGCCTACAACATGACTCTGACCTATGAAGTTATAAGAATTGAAGTGATTCTTCCCAATCAGACGGAGAAACTGAAGATTGATCCAGAAAAGGATATGGTAACCCTTCTGACGTGTACACCATATCAGGTAAGTACACACAGGCTCCTTGTTTATGGGTTGCGCGTTAACGGGATAAGCGAGATTAAAGGAAGTACTGATAAAGGTGTTCTATCTTTATCCAGCTCAAGGGAAAGTGCTGAGAGCATAGATGTCAGAAATGCAAGATACATAAGCTATGCCATCGTTGGAGTAGGTTCCGTGCTTTGGGTTACGGTTCTCATCCTTTTTATAAGGACCTTCAGAAAAGAACCAAGGCGCAGCTGATTCCATTCGGATAGAAAAGCAAAAGGACTGTCTTATCAAAGTTAATGATAAGACAGTCCTTCTGTTATCTCTGCTTATTAGATCCAGAGTGCGATGAGTGCTGCAACAACCGCTATAGCCATTGCACCTGCACCGAGGCTTATATACTGCTCAGGCTTCTGATAGTCCATCAGGTTGCGCTTTTTCTTGGGCACGGACTTCATTTTGAAGAGCGAGAAAAAGCTGAGTACAGAAAGTCCGAATGAACTGGCTGCAACAATCCAGAGCAGTGCGCGTAATATTTCTCTTAATTCCATTTATAGTACCTCTTTTTGTTACATACATATCATGATGCATGATTATTTTACATTAGATAGTATAGCATGATTTATAGGAGAATACTAAATCAGCAGAAGAAGGATTACAGGTGATTGAGGAAGGTCTCATATTCGAGCACAAATTTCTCAGGTTCTTCAATCTGAGGGCTGTGACCGGATTTTTCAAAGATGATCTCCTTGAACTCTCCTCCATTATCCCGATACTTCTCAAATACGTTTCTTGTCTGGGAGACCATGGGCTGAGGAGGGTAAACCTCATCTCCAGGCCATCCGGGTAGGATGCGCAACTTGCCGAGAAGTCCGACGTCGCTGTATGAATTATCCGATACGATTTTATCTTCAATGCCTCTGAACCAGATGACTGGCGGCTTAGGATCAATGTCCACGATCTTACTCAGATTGACATACTTCGGACTCATGGTATTTCCGATACCTGTCGTTCCGGGTCCAAGGAAAGGCCATTCCTTGACCGGTTCAGCGCTGCCGGGATAGAATTCATCGCCCAGTTCCATGAGGAACATGGACTTTACGAAAAGATCCTGCATTTCTTCTGAAATCTCGTAATCTGGTGCAAAAAGACCTTTAAGCACGTTAGGTGCTGAGGTGCTGTCTCTCAGGTCCACATTCTTGTTTCTCAGGCTTTCCACAAACGCCTTATTAACCATGCCACCACCAGTTCCTGCATGGGATGCGTGATTGATCTGTCCGTCCACGCCATGGGTTCCGGAGAAGCCGTAAGGCGAGAGAGGATTGATGAGTCCGAGGGTCCTCACGTCACTAGGGTAATCGATGGTATACTGCATCGCAACACCACCACCCATTGACCAGCCTATGATGTGGGGATGCGTAATCTGCAGCTCTTCAACGAAGCTTCGGATGTCTTCCGACCAGTTCCTCATCCCTTCTGTTGAATCTATAGGTAGTCTTTCAGTGTAGCCATATCCTCTGAGATCAGGCGCAAACACATGGAATCTTCCAATCAGCGCTTCGATGGTCGGCAGATAGAAGAGGTTTGAAGAAGTATTTCCATGGATCAGTATGAGGGGTTCATTTTTAGGGTCTCCCGCTTCAATATAAGAAACGACAAGGCGGGAAGTTTTTATTTCCTTTTTTTCATAATCATTAAACATGAACATCCATCCTTTCAATAATCTGATTTATCGTCATTCTAGCCCATTAGGCGGGAACTGTAAACACCCGCCAGGCCATGTTTCAAGAATATTCTTTTTTTGCAAAGGGAAGGGAAGGCAGATTGCTGCCTTCCCTGGGATATCTATGATCTTTCTCTGTAGCTTCTGATTTCCTGGGTCAAGAGAGGAAGAATTTCAATGGCGTCTCCCACAAGTCCTATGTTTGCAGCCCCGAATATCGGTGCATCAGGATCCTTGTTGATGGCGATGATGTAGTCAGATTTCTCCATGCCCGCCAGGTGCTGCACTGCACCTGAAATACCGCAGGCGATGTACACCCTTGGCTTGACGGTTTTACCGGTCTGACCCACCTGATATTCCTTCTCGATTCTGCCTTCATCTACAGCAGCTCTTGAACCGCCTACTTCAGCACCGATCATATCAGCGCACTCCCGAAGCACATCGAACCTGCCGCCTACGCCTCGTCCTCCGGAGATGATGATCTCCGCCTTGGCGATGTCTACAGCCATATGATCCTTTGGAAGAACCTTGAGAATCTTGACGAAATCCGTGATGTTTTCAGGGTTTACTTCTCTTTTCTCGATGTGGAAGCTTCTCGTCTCATCCAGAGGAAGCTTATCCATGACACCAGGCCTGATGGTTGT
>DAMDIS010000155.1:235-5250 GCA_032100885.1 Proteiniclasticum sp. | reverse complement strand
GCCAACCGTTTCACCTTCTTTCCATAAAGAATATAACATACCTCAAAACAAAATTCAAGTACCGTCCCCATAAATTTACTGAGCTTTTTCAGAACCTTAAGCATATGTTCATATAGAAGGCAGTAAATGCTTAAATAATGAGGCAGGAGCGTGACTTATGGGAAAAGCGAAAATCTATCTATCTCCAAGCAGGCAGCCAGGTAATCTTTATGCCACAGGAAACACAAATGAAGAGAAAGAAATGGTTAAACTTTCAAAGCGCATCAAAAATATTCTTGATGAGGAGTATGTCTGTGAGACGCATCTTGCGACGCTGTCTCTTGATATCGGAGCTGAGGGAAGACCTAGAGAGGCGAAGGAGAAGAGCTGCGATATTTACCTTGCCATTCATTCCAATGCCGGTGGGAAAGGTAAAGCCTCAGGCGCTGTTGCGCTTTATCACCCGAAAAGACCTGACTCAAAACTCCTGGCTGAGTATCTGGTCATGGAGCTGAACAGTATCTGTCCCATAAAAAGCAACAGGTCAGAGGACCTTGTTGACGGGATGGCTGCTTTTCAAGGGAAAGGCTATGGTGAAATCAGGGTTCCGGCAAAGCTTGGCATGACACCTGTTCTCATGGAAACAAATTTTCATGATCATCCCGCTATATCAGAATGGATGACGAAAAATACAGAAAGCATGGCAAGAGCTTACGTCAAGGCTTTAGTCAGGTTCCTGGGTCTTCCTGTAAGTACGCAGGCAGCAGAAACCGTGAAAGAAGAGGACAGTGAGAAGCTTTATCGGGTTCAGGTGGGTGCGTTCAGAAAGAAGGAAAATGCGGAGATTCTGGCGCTGAGGCTACTTAATGAAGGATTTGAGGGGTTCATAAAATTCTGTTAAGCCCTGATTCCGGAAAGTTGCATTCAATAGTGGTCTCATTTAACTGTCTGAGCCACAGCAAAAAATAAAGAATATAAGGAACGGTGATACTGATGAATCGCCGTTCCTTATTACGATGAATAGTTCTGCATACGCAAAAAAGCCTCTCCTGATGTAAAGGAAGAGGTTTTTCTGCTTCTATGTATGTGTTAGGGAGATACATATGAAATAGGCTTGTTGGTAACCTATTTGTTAATATATTAACATGATTTGTGAGCAGAGTAAATACTTTTTTGTGATATTGTCGATAATATTTTCTGTAATTGTCATATAAAGCCCATTTATGGCCTCAAGCAAGAAAGTTGTAGAGAGTCGACATGGTTATAAAATTAACAATATTCATGAGGCTCAAGCATATCTCGCGGTGTAAACAGTCTGACTGGCAAGAAGGATGAAGTCAATCTGGTCTAATTATTCTAGATTTGTGTTTATCTTCTCTACAAATAGCTTAAAATAGGAATAAGAGATGATCTATGCTGTTAAATGACTGGTTCAGACAGCGGGGAGGAAAAGTATGCATAAACGTTATGTGGATACCTATACTGTATTCGATGTTGAGACACCCAACCAAAGAAATGATTCCATCTGTTCCATCGGTATCGTAAGGGTAGAAAAGGGAGAGGTGGTCTTTGCCCGGCATTACCTTGTTGATCCTGAAGATTCCTTCGATTCCTTCAATGTTTCGATTCATGGGATCTCAAGGTCCATGGTGAGGGGGCAGCCGAAATTTCCGGAGCTCTGGCGTGAAATCTCAGGCTACTTCCTGGATAATGTGCTCATCGCCCATAATGCGAGCTTTGATCTTAATGTACTGTCAAAGTGCATATCAGGATGCGGGCAGGAAATTCCAGAGCTTTTCAGCCTCTGCACCATGAAGCTTTCAAGAAGATTCTACAGCGAGCTTGGCAGTTTCCGGCTGAACAGCATGTGTGACTATTTCCATGTGGATCTTCTGAATCATCATAATGCACTGGATGATGCCCTAGCCTGTCATGGATTATTTTCGTGTCTAAAAGAGAGGAATGAAATCACCCTTGAGGATGTCGGTCTTTACCGGATGAATGCAGAAAAAACTGTGGGTAAGCTGGACCGGGCAAAGAGTGAAAAGGCGCTGAACGAACTGTCTGGTCTCGTCAGGGGATTTGCTGCAGACAAAGTGGTGGACGATCTGGAAATGGTCAGGCTCAATCACTGGGTCACAACCTACAGGAAATACAGAAAAAGCACACCCTTTGACCGGATCATTCCCCTCATCGACGAGATTCTGTCCGATGGCATCGTGTCTCGAAATGAGCTTCATATACTTACGACTCTATCGACGGATATTGAGGATGAGTCAGAAAAGCTCGGCGCTTATTCAGGAAGTACTTCCGATCTTCAGGTTTTCAAAAGCATGCTGGAAGGGATCCTTGTGAGCGGGGAGCTGACAAAGGAAAAGCTGATCCACCTGAAAAGCTGGATGGATGAGCACTTGTCTCTTTCAGGAGTATATCCCTATGATGAAATCAGAAGTCAGATTATAAGGATACTGATCCATGAAACAAGGGAAGGCTATGCTGCACTTAAGCGTATTTTTGATGAATGCATCGACCCAGTGAAAAATTCAGGGAATGAATGTTCAGATTTTACCGGAAAGTCCATCTGCCTCACGGGTAATTTTGTGAGCGGATCCAAAGAACAGATTGCGGCACTTCTTGAAAGATGCGGGGCTGCTGTATGCAGCACAGTGACCAGAAAGACGGATGTCCTCGTTGTGGGTGGAGAGGGAAGCCGGGAGTGGAGCTTCGGCAACTACGGAACAAAGGTGAAGAAAGCCATGGAAATGAAAGCAAAGGGAATAGAGATCGACATCATCACAGAAGAGGAGCTTTCAGGATTTATTATGATCAACTGTCTATCACTCTAGGAATGGAGGGGAAATTAAGAATGGACAATGAAAAGAAGACCAATCGCCTGATTCATGAAAAATCACCCTATCTTCAGCAGCATGCCCATAATCCGGTCAACTGGTACCCCTGGGGAGAAGAAGCCTTTGAAGATGCCAGAAAGATGGATAAACCGGTATTCTTAAGCATCGGCTACTCAAGCTGTCACTGGTGTCATGTCATGAGGGAGGAATCCTTTGAGGACGAGGCAGTGGCAGAAATGATCAATGAGCATTTCATTCCCATCAAGGTGGACAGAGAAGAAAGACCCGATGTGGACCATGTGTATATGAGCTTCTGTCAGGCTATGACCGGGCAGGGAGGATGGCCAATGAACATCCTCATGACAAGCGACGGCAAGCCCTTTTATGCGGTAACCTATCTTCCGAAGAATCCGCCTCCGGGACACATGGGGATCAGAGATCTGATCAGTAATATCAGTGCGCTCTGGAAAAATGAACGAAGCAAAATCCTTTCAGCAGCAGAAAATGCCGTGCAGGTAGTTTCCGAGACGGTATCGGAATATCAGGAAGGGGAGATCTCTCCTGAGGTTTTCGAAAAATGCTTCATGACCCTCAAGGAGGCTTTCGATCCCATCTATGGGGGTTTCAACAAGGCACCGAAGTTTCCGACTCCTCAGCATCTTCTCTTTCTTCTGAGATACTGGAAAAAGGAAAAAGATCCTGTGGCTATGGAGATTGCTGAAAAAACGCTTATGGGGATGTACAAGGGAGGGATCTACGATCATGTGGGCTATGGATTTTCCAGATACTCTGTGGACGAGAAATGGCTGGTTCCTCATTTTGAGAAGATGCTCTATGACAACGCACTGCTCATAAAAGTGTATGCAGAATGTTATGCGGCAACAGGAAGAGAACTGTATCGTCAAATCGCAGAGGATACCATGGAATATGTTCTACGAGAGATGACTGCGGATCTAGGAGGATTCTTCAGCGCAGAGGATGCGGACAGTGAAGGAGAAGAAGGCAAGTACTATCTGTTTTCGAAAGAGGAAGTTCTGAGTGTACTTGGAGAGAAAGACGGCACATGGTTTGCTTCTTATTACAGCATAACGGATGAGGGCAATTTTGAAGGAAAGAACATCATTAACCTTATCGATCAGGATCTGCCGGATCTTCCTACAGAAGACCTGAATGAAAGAAGAAAAGCGATGGTCAAAAAGCTGCTTGAGTATCGGGAGAAAAGGGTAAAGCCGGGTAAGGACGATAAGATCCTCTCCTCCTGGAATGGACTGATGATCGGAGCCTTTGCCTATGCAGGAAAAGTATTGCATGAGGAACGCTATATCCGTCATGCTGAAGGAGCTCTTCATTTCATCAAGGAGCAGATGATGGATGAAAAGGGAAGTCTCTACGCATCCTACAGAAACGGAAGAGGGACCCAAAAGGGATTTCTTGAGAGCTATGCCTATCTCTGTTATGGGGCATTGTCCCTTCATGAGGCAACCCTTGATAACGTGTATCTAAAGTTTGCATCAGAGCTTGCTGACAGAATGATTAATGATTTTCTTGATGAAAAGGATGGAGTATTCAGGATGAACAGCAGCGACCACGACAGACTTGTCATGGTGGCAAAAGATGTCTACGACTCTGCACTGCCATCTGGAAATTCCATGGCGGCAGTCGCGCTGACTAAGCTCTGGAGCATTACAGGAAAGACCGAGTACAGGGATATTGTGACCAGGCTATTTGGAACCCTCGGCGGAGCAATCATGAAGGACCCTCAGGGATTTACATATCTTCTGACAGGCTATATGACGCTTGTGGAAGGACCAAAGGAAGTGGTGCTTTCAGGGAAGAAAGATGATGAAACTATGCTTGAGATGAAGAAGTATCTTGGCGCTCAGTACCTTCCTGATTATACTTTTGCAGTTCATTCTCCAGAAGATAAAGAGCAGGATGAAGATCTCTTTACGCTATGGAGAGATCTGGAGGATGGAAAGACAACAGCCTACGTCTGCGAGAACTTCATGTGTCATATAGGTGTTCAGGAACTGTCAGATCTCAATAAACTTATTGAAAAAGAGAAATAAGGTATAAAGACGATAATAAGGCTCATGAACCGGAATTTGAATCCGTTTCATGAGCCTTGCTTTAATTTAGTATATTACTGACTTACTGGGATTGGGATGAGAATGGGCTCATCAAGTG
>DAMDIS010000155.1:0-225 GCA_032100885.1 Proteiniclasticum sp. | reverse complement strand
ATACTCCGGTCCAGCGACCTGAATGAGCTCCAGGGTATCATAATTGTCGTCTGTAATAGAGTAAATGTGGGTGGTACCATTTTGTGTTTTAATGTCATTTGTTTCAATAAACTTTTCATCTCCCAAGGTGAAGCTGAAGGGGGGGTAGGGATAAAGCTCAGATGCCTTGAAAGTTAAGATGATCTCTCCATCCGCTCTAGTTATATCCGTGAGCTCAATTCCTTC
>DAMDIS010000154.1:3443-5445 GCA_032100885.1 Proteiniclasticum sp. | reverse complement strand
TGATGCTCTTGTGTTCCAGTATGTCCAAATCAGGATCGCAGAAATCAATGCTTCCTGCGGAGAAGACCTTTGCATTCATTGAGGTGAACATGGTGGAAAGCACCATTGGCGGGAACTTTACGTCGCCTCCGGCAGCGTTTGTTCCGGCTACTCTTCCCATGGTCAGTGCGGATGGCCAGGTTCCATAAACAAAATTATTGATTTCTGCAACATCTCCGGCGGCGTAGATGTCCTCTTCACTGGTTTCCATACTGGTATTTACGACAATACCTTTATTCACTTCGATACCTGCGTCTATAGCGAGCTTTGCTCTGGAACGGACCCCTACACTGAAGAGGAGAATCTGACAGTCAAGGGATATTCCGCTTTTCAGTTTAACGCTTGAAAGCTCAAGTGTGCCGGTTTCATTTTCTGCAATGCTGATGGATTCTACGGAGTCGTCGAGAATCAGCTTCACTCCTGAGTTCGTAGCAAGGGCTTTCAGCACTTCAGAGGACTCTTCATCAAGCTGCCTTGGGAGAAGTCTGTTGAAGAACTCGATGACCGTCACATCCAGGCCGTTTTGCTTGAGTGACCATGCGGCTTCAAGACCCAGAAGACCACCGCCGATGACTACTGCCTGTTTTGCTGTCTTCATTCTCTTCTTAAGCGCGATGGTGTCATCGTGCTCTCTGATACTGAAGAGGCCATCGTAGTCTTTGAGATTATTGCGGTCCACTTTAACGACATCCACCGTTTTTCCGTCTCTGCTGATTTCAACATCGACTGGGGGGATAAAATTGTAGCTTCCGGTGGCGATGATAAGTTTGTCATAATGAATCCTGCTGCCATCTACGAAGGTTACGACTTTATTCTCTTTATCAATCGTTTCAGCTTCCATGGATAAGATCTGTTCTACTTCATTGGTTTCATACCATTCCTCTTTAACCATATAGAACTTGTCTTCTGGAAGTTCTTCCTTGAAACATTCTGCAAGCTGTGTACGCAGATAAGTTCTTTCACTTTCTCTGCCGATGATGATGATTTTGCCGTCAGTATCCTGTTTTCGTATGGCAGCTGCTGCAAAATGACCAGCGGGACCATTCCCTAAAATAAGATAAACTTTTCCATCTTTCTGAAATGTTGACATGATTGCCTCCTTGATACGTGAATTGTTATGTTTGTCGTCTGACTGGTTAACTGGTTATGACGAATCTAAAAGTCTCTGTATTTTGAACGTTCAATATTTATCAATTATAGTGCTAATAGCATCTGATATCAAATCAGAAACTGTGAAGTAAATATGAACTTTCTTGTGCGGCAGAGACCATGGCTATGGACAAACCGGGAGCTGACTGGAGGTTCGCGCTCTTTTTAATGAGATGCTCAGCAGGAGAAGGAAAACAGGTCTTCTTTTTTACTGGGATACCTGATGGGAGAGAAAAAAATACCCTGAAAAGTGAATGCTTTTCAGGGTGCTGTGCCTATAGGGATGATGATCTGCGTTAATAAGATGGAAAAGATCGAGGTATGCACTGACTAGAAGGTGCTGCTGATGAATTCCTTTATCGACACATACAGATGGGAGACGGAAGGCTTTGAAACCAGGGAGCCGATCAGGCAGATGCTGCTGTCCTTCTGATACCTGAACATATCGTCATAGAAGTCTTCAGTGAGGTTTCCGACTTTCAGATGGGGGAAGATGTACCACTGATTTGTTGTGATCAGGTGTCTGATCTGGATGCCTGATTTTTTGATGTCTTCCGTGATTTTATTGACCAGGGGAACACTTAAGGTTCCGTAAGCATAGGCAACAACAATAGTTTTGTCCTTCTCTTTGTAGGTATGGAAAAACTGGATGCTCTCTTTTTTCCCCAGGTTCGATTTGTAGTAGGTGGTTACGATGTTTCTGTTTTCCACCTCATAGGCGCAGGTGATAAAGGGATTGGTGTCGATTTTTTTCATGAGACTGTTATGCATGCTGTCTTTTATGACATCCTTTGGAAGCTTGGTTGTGATGAGG
>DAMDIS010000154.1:0-3433 GCA_032100885.1 Proteiniclasticum sp. | reverse complement strand
AAAGTCCGTATCGATTCTCACTTTGCTGCCCACGGACTCGATGCTTTTCACCTCGATGGCGTACCTGATGTCCGAGATGTCCCGGCTGAGCTTTGAGATGACCTCGGACATCCCATTATCCACAAAGAGAAGCTTCTCACCTTTGATGAAGGAATAGATGGTGCTGATGTCGAAGACGTTCAAGGCGTAGTATGCCTGAATCTCATCGATGGAGCCGAAGCCGTAGGAAGACAGATGAGGCGCGATGACCTGACCGATGGTTGAGAGGTTATGCTCTTTCAGAAACCGGCTTAAGGGGATCGCAAGATCATAGACCCTTCCGTAGTTCATGCTCCCATCCACACGGGTATAGCTTCTGATGAGCTTTTCAAGTCTTGGAAGCTCTTCCATGAGACAGACGACTTCCTCGTGGGAGAGGTGCTCCACTTTCTTGAAGTTTTCATCCAGAAAATTACGGTAGGTGAAGCGCTCCGAATAGGAGATGTCAAGCTCCAGAAGAAGCTCCTTGATGTGCCGGCTGAAGCAGAAGGCTGTGCCAAGCTCCACCACAAGCTCACGGCTCTTAAGGCTTCTGCAGTGGCCGCCGATGAAGGATTCCTTTTCATAGACTGTCACGTCGATTCCTTTTTTATTCAGAAGATAGGCTGCAAGCATGCCGGAGAATCCGGCACCGATGATGGCTACATGCATAATGTCACTCCTTAATATTCTCGGTCGATATAGGCCCACAGAGGCAGTATTCTGCTGCTTCCTGTTTCGCGGCTGTGATAGGCAACCGGCGAGCAGAGATCTTCGCCATAGCTGATTCTCTGACTGAGATTGTAGCTTCTCATGCGCCGCTGAAGAATGAGCTTGATTTCACTTAATGGGTGCTCTCCGTGGAGGTAGGGAATGATCGAGGAGAGGCCCTGCGTTGCATAGTCTTTCTTCATGGCCAGGATTTCCGTGCTCATCTCTTCGTTTTTCATAAAATGAAGGCTCGGGTCAAAGCCGCTGGAGTGAAGAATCTCATGAACTCTTTCAGAAAAGGAGCTCCTGTTTCTGCAGGGCACACTGCTCTCCTCGAGAAAGCACAGATGCCTCGTCTGAAAATCAAGACTCTGGGCAACGGGAATTGCCGCAGCAAGGAGGAGATCCTCAAGGCACTCCATGGTAAGTTCCCTGTACAGCCTTGAACAGGCAATCCTGCTCTTATAGTCAATCAGCGTGTAGGCGTAGAGTGATGAAGAAAAACCAGCACTCTCCGCTTTTCATGGCACTGAAATCAGGAAAACTGTGGTTTAAAGGCTGAATCTTCTTTTTAGAGAATTTCATCCTTTTCTCCCGGGTGGAGAGGTCCATCCGCCTCATGATGTTGTAGACGGCGGATTCGCTGATGTCATAACCGATCTCCTCCAGAAGATACTTGATTTCTCGAGGGCCATAGGCGGGGTAGCTTCTGATCAGCATCAGCACCCGATTGGCCGTTTCATCAGGTGTCTTGTTTGCCGGAGGAGTCGTTTTTTTAGGCGGAAGAAGGCCGTCAATGCCCTGGGCTTTATACCTTCTCAGCCAGCGGTAATAGAGGGTTCTTGAAATGGCGTGCTTCTCGCAGGTTTTCGTGACGCCGTATTTCTGCCCTTCTGTAATGATGTCGAGTTTTTCCTGCCTGTCCATGTTTTCCCCTCCATTCCAGTAAATTTCAAAGATTAACAAAACTTTAACATAAATGACAGTTATATACAACGAATAGAAAAAAATTTTACTTTAACCATGTGTGTACACATCAATAAAAATATAACAATCTTCGCTTATAAATGCGACTGTAAACATGTCGCTAAAGTAAAAATCTGTCAAATCTTGAACAATCCGCTCTGTTGTAGGGGAGGGGACCGATTGCTATAATCAAGGCAAATCAATGATAGAGGTGAGGTTTATGAGCGAACTGAAAGTGTTTTCCATAAAGAAAAATATCCACGAAGACAACAAGAAGACAGCAGATGAGACGAGAGCGGAACTGAGAGAAAAAGGCGCATTTATGATCAATGTGATGTCCTCGCCAGGCAGCGGAAAGACCACGACCCTTGTGCGCACCATTCATGCGCTGAAAGACGAGATGAAGATCGGCGTCATCGAGGCGGACGTGGATTCCGATGTGGACGCCAGAACCGTACAGGAAGCCGGCGCAAAGGCTGTGCAGATGCATACTGGAGGACTTTGCCACATCGATGCGACCATGGCAAGGACAGGAATCGACGAGCTTGAAGTGTCGGATGTGGATCTTGTGTTTCTGGAGAACATCGGAAACCTCATCTGCCCTGTTGGCTATGACACCGGTGCCATGAAGAACATTGCGATTCTCAGCGTACCTGAAGGGGACGACAAGCCGCTGAAGTATCCCATGATCTTTGCGAAGGTGGATGCGCTCCTCATCAGCAAGATCGACGTCATGCCTTATTTCGACTTCGATATGAATCTTCTGGAGAAAAGAGTGAGAAAGCTCAATAGCGACATTAAGATCTTCCCCATCTCGGCAAAGACCGGCGAGGGTATGGATGTATGGACAGCTTGGATAAAGAAAGAAATGGGAAGGGGTTAAGTGATGACAAAGAAACTGGAAAAGACAAATTTCAACAGATCGAAGAGCTTCAACTTTGCACTGAACTGGGCAGATGTTGACGGAAGAGCCTACAGACAGGAGGTTCTTGATCTGGCCAACAAAATCGGGAGAACAAAAGCAGGCTCCAGCCGTGAGGCTATTCCATTTGGTCCGGAGTACTATGCTCTTGAGCCTCTCGTTACGCCTTTTCAGGCAAAGGTAGCCCTACATGTGGAGTTTCGCGTGAAGAGAAATGCAACGGAAATTGCAGCAGCCTGCAAAGCGCCGCTTGATGAGGTCAATGAAGCGCTGAAGCACCTTGCGTGGACCGGGATCACCTTCTGGAACACCGTGGACGGCGTGGATGTCTACTGGCATGACATTTTTGTGCCCGGGCATCTTGAGATGATCAACAACAACAGGGAGATCGTGGAAAAGCATCCGGAAGTGGCTGAAGCCTTCTACTACTTCGGAAGCAAGAAGGGACCCATGGCGGCAGGGATTATGCCCATCGGCGGAGGGCCCATGAGGGTTCTGCCCATTGAGCGCGCCATCGACGGAAACTCCAAAAAGGCGAGCTATGAGGAAGTCACAAAGCACCTCAATGAATCCGACATCTTCTCAGTATCGGACTGCTCCTGCAGAACCTCCCGTGAGTCCATGGGTGAAGGCTGCGGACATCTCAAGGAAGAGATGTGCGTTCAGCTTGGCCATGCTGCCGAGTACTACATCAAGACAGGAAGAGGAAGGGAGATCACCCGCGAAGAAGCCTTCGAAATCATAAGAAAGGCTGAAGACAACGGACTCATGCACTCCATTCCGAACCTGGATACGCCAGGTCATACCCATGCCATC
>DAMDIS010000153.1:2197-5489 GCA_032100885.1 Proteiniclasticum sp. | reverse complement strand
ATTTCCTATCGTTGGCGTGATTACGTTCTCCACAGACCGGGCAGGTCTGGCTGGTGTATTTTGGATTCACGTACACAACTTTGATGCCTGCCAGCTCAGCTTTATACTGAATGAACTGTGCCAGGCGATAGAAACTCCAGGAATGGAGATTTTTGGCGTTTTTACGGCTTGTTCTTGCCGTCTGGCGGATGCCAGCGAGGTCTTCAAGTTGGATCGTGGAGACATTATTCGCTTTGGCGAAATTCACAATCTCTCTGGACAGCTTATGGTCTTTGTCTCTCATCCAGCGCTGCTCTTTATTGTTGAGCTTTTTAAGAATTTTTATCTTTTTGGCCTTACCTAGAGCCTTTCTTTTGACTCTGGCCATACGCTTTTTGTATTTGTTCTCACGCCCATTGCCAAAGAAGCGCGTCTTGCCCATGTCGGTGACGGCCACGGCTGGAACTTTCAGACCCATGTCAATGCCCATGACCGACGAACCATGAGTGCTTTCACAAGGAATGTCCACGGCAATCTGAGCAATATACTTTCCATTGATTTTTGTGATGCGCAAAGTACCCTTCTTGTTTTCAAGAAGAGCCTTCTGTCGTTCAGGAATGACTACTTTAATCGAAGTTTTGGTTGCCTTGCCATTTATCCAAAGTGGAAAGGCTAAACTGTCTTCTCCTACGGAGTAGTTCTGGTTGTTCCAGATGGCCACAGGCTTCCTGAGTACAGGAACTCTTACAGTTTTTGTCTTCCCTTCAGGAGAAACAGCTTTCCCTGCTTTGAAAACCTCTTTTCTGTATTTCTGGAACACAGAACGCGCATCCTGGATGGACTGTGCCTTCAATGCACTGGGTATGGCGCAGTTGATATCTGCACTGGTCTTCTTTTCCAGCTTGTCCAGCACGACAAATTCAGCAACAAGCCCATTGACCATCTGAATGTAAGCCTTCAGGGTTTCTTTTATGATGGATTCCTGTTCTACGGTAGGCATCAGTTTAACCGAAATGGTCAGCTTCATTATACCTTACTCCTCTCATTTTTATTATAACAATACAAACATCAGTTTATATTCTAATTATACACTGAAGTGATTGAATATATAACCTCAAAACCGTTAAACTGCAAGAAAAAGCGCCTTATATCCCCATGGCTGAAGCGAGGGGTTTTAAGGCGTGATTGGGTAATCAATGGAGAACTCCGAAGATCTCGGTGATTTGTCAATCGAGTGCGGACCATCATAAATCTATGACATGTCATTTTAATACTTAACCGACCGTGTATATGATATTCACGACCAGCATGAAAGTGATTATTCCGAAACTGACCTTTATCTGAAAGTGATCTTCCCTTCCTCCATGGACATAATGGTTGCAAGGGCTCGTATATCCATTCCTTCTTCTCTCAGTTTGTCTCCTCCATGCTGGAAGCCCTTCTCTATGACAACTCCTGCACCCTGCAGTGTCGCTCCTGATGTCTCTACAATCTGTCTAAGCCCCTTCAGAGCTTCTCCATTTGCCAGAAAATCATCCAGAATAAGCACCTTGTCTTCTTTGCTTAAATACCGCTTTGATACACGAATTTTAAAATGCTGCTCCTTAGTGAAGGAATAGACTTCCCCTTCATAGGTGTCATGATCCAGATTCAGTGATTGAGACTTCTTGGCAAAAACCACCGGAACCTCAAAATGAAGTCCCGCGATCGCCGCTATGGCAATTCCGGATACCTCGGCTGTAAGAATTTTCGTCACTTCCTTATCTTTAAACACTTCTTTGAATTCTTTTCCTACTTCATTCAGAAACGATACATCCAGCTGATGATTCAGGAAACTGTCGACTTTGAGAATCGACGGACCCGAAACCCTGCCTTCTTCTATGATTTTAGTTTTCAATCTATCCAATTTTCTTCTCCTTTTTCTATTTACGCGCACCATTATATCGCCTGTGATTTTTTGAAAATAAAGAAACCGCGGTTTTCACCTCGGCAGAATTTACCATGTCTGAAGCAACATGATAAAAAAATCAGAATCACTTTAAACAAGGACAGCATTCACCGTAGTCAGGCCTTAATCGGCGGCCTGGTAGAAACTTATGGACCATATCTCCAAGATTATACGCGCTGTTTTATTAAATTAGTCTTTATTTTATCCTACGATCAAATAAATGACAAGAGCCTGAAATCCAATCTGTTTGATTAGAACAATAAATTTCCACCAATAATCTCCGTAATACTTCACTCTAGTTCACTTCAACGGTTTATAATTATGACTAAAGACATTAAGATTTTGAGGTGTGGCAAATTGAAGAATATACTTAATGAAGACCTGATCTACGAAATACTGTCGGTCGTTTCTGAAATTCCTGAAGGAAAGACTGCAACCTATGGACAGATTGCACGTCTCATCGGAAGAGAAAAGAATGCTCGCCTTGTCGGCAGGGTACTCAGCATGTCAGAATATTACGGAAGCTATCCCTGTCACAGAGTGGTAAACCATGCCGGAAGGCTTGCTCCAGGCTGGATGGAGCAGAGAGAACTTCTTGAAAGTGAAGATGTATCCATGAAGGATGAGAACCACGTGGATCTCAGACTCTGCCAGTGGGATGCCTGACCATGACTGAAGCCGAAACACACAAGAAAAATTATTACCAGAAAGACATCCGCATCTGAACTTTAATATAAGGTCTGATAGGGATGTCTTTTACAATGCTTATTCTGGGATGACTCTATGCTTAATCAGGAACCTCCTGGCTTGGACCTCTTTCACCGAAATTAAACTCAGCTACGGTAGGACCGAATTTCTTCAGCGCTTTCGGAGCATCTTCAGGATGAAGATGTACTTCAATGAGTATTCCTTCCTTCGCCTCCTCCGCTTTTTTCAGTGCTTCCTTGAGATCTTTCTGAGTCCTGACCTCAGCTGTGATTATCTGGCTGTCTTTGGCCATCACTTCGTGAAGTCGGGAATACTTCCAGGACGCGATATCATTATAGTCTGCCTTCATCCCCATTATGTAGCGCTCAATGGTATATCCGTCGTTGTTGATCACAAAGATAATCGGATTCTGTCTATGCCGAAGTATTGTGGAAAACTCCTGTGCGGTGACCTGGAAAGATCCGTCTCCGATGAAGAGGATCTGGCGACGCTTCGGGTCTGCAAGAAGGCTTCCGAAATATGCAGGAAGTGTAAATCCTATGGCACCCCAGATCTGTGAACCCACATAGGTGCTTCCTTCGGGAAGTCTCATACTCATCAGTGCATGATTGCTGGTTCCGGTCTCACCGAAAATCATATCCCCTTCTTTCAGGAAAC
>DAMDIS010000153.1:394-2187 GCA_032100885.1 Proteiniclasticum sp. | reverse complement strand
CCTCCGATCATTTTCCAGAAATCTGCATGATTCAGTTCTTTTTCATCATTCTCTTCAAGTGGCTCTTCTTTCAGTTTCTCAATGGGCTTAATGTCTTTTCTTTCTGTCAGATTAAAAAGAATACCTTCCATAAATTCAGTTGCGTAGATGCCTTCAAAGTCTTCCTCTCCAATAAGCACATAATCCCTTGCGATGCGGACAAGATTATCCTTTGGCAGATTCACGCTGTACTGTCCGGAATTCCATTCAATGAACCTTGGGGAGACAGTGAGCAGAAAATCCGCATGCTCAATGATCTCCTGTACGCCAGGATCAGAGTCGTCGCCTTTGTAGGCACCAAGGTATAATGGATGCTGCTCCGAAAGTACGGCTTTTCCCGTACTCATGGAGGCAAAAGGCACTCCCGTCTTTTCAACCCAAGAAAGAAGAAGCTCAGAAAGCTTAAGCCTGTCCACATCCATGTCCACAAGAACAGCTGGCATCTTTGCAGCTGCATAGCGCTTCTTTGCTTTTTTCAGCGCAGAATCAAGGCGCTCCGGATCACTTGAAGGCTTTACGGGCGCAAGAGGCTCCATGTCCGTTTCGATGGTCAGATAGGTGATGTTTGAAGGAAGCTGGATATTCACCGGCTTTCTTTTACGAAGTGCGGTTAGTATGGCACGATCGATTTCAAACGCCGCATTTTCCGGTGTGATGTTCACCTGGCATGCCGTAAATTCCTGATAGACCTTTGCCACATTCTCGAAATCGCCATCAGCAAGGCTGTGATGGACCTTATAGTTATGCTTCATAGCGTAAAGAGGCGGTGCACCTGAAATCACTATCACCGGTACATGCTCGGCACTTGAGCCGGCAACGCCTCCTATTGCGCCTAAATCTCCTACACCGTAAGTTATGCATAGCGCCGAGATGCCATGGCTTCTTGAGTAGCCGTCCGCCGCATAGGCGCCGTTAAGCTCATTGGCCGTTCCCACAAATTCTATGCCTTCCGCTTCTCTTATCTGTTCAAGAAACTGCAGATTGAAGTCTCCAGGCACACCTAAGACGTGCCGGATATCAAGTTCTTTCAGACGCTCGATCAGATAATCTCCAATCGTAATTCTCATATGTTCATCCTCCTCGTCTATTCTTTCAGTTTTCATTCCTAATAATGAATATAACATGACGATTTGAACGCACTGTTACCTTTTGGAGAATATACAGTAACCTGAAACATCAAAGATTACAGCCAATCAGATAACATCTACTAGTCGTTGTCTTTCATAATAAAAAACGAAACCGGACATATAGACTGCAGCGATTATCTTCCTGCTCCATATGTCCGGTTTCATTTTCACTTTTCAAGATCTCTTCAGCATTACTGGCCTATTCAGTTCACAATCGATTTTATTTCAGTTTCAGCAAGGAAATCACTTCTCCACCAACCACATCTCCTGTTTCCTGAAAACCGAAAGAATTGTAGAGTTTTTTGGCTGCTGTGTTTTCCGGTTCATAGGATAGCCAGCAGTACTCTGCTTCTCCGAAGGGGAAGGTTCTGATGTAATCAAGACAGGCTTCCATGGCTTTTCGCCCATAGCCTTTCCCTGATGGTTTTCATCGATCATGAATCTCCAGAGACCGTAGCTGCCCCTGATGTATTCCGGGTCCCCTGCCTCATAGCCGTCAAATCCGAACATGACAAATCCTACAAGCTCATCCTCTTCATATAGTCCAAAGGGGAGCGCAATGCCTCCTGAAGTAATGGTGGTATAAGCCTGCAGAATACTCTGGGTATTGGTTGCCACAAAATGTTT
>DAMDIS010000153.1:0-330 GCA_032100885.1 Proteiniclasticum sp. | reverse complement strand
CCTCTTTTACGCTCAGCTTAATGATCTGCCAAAGGTTTTTATCGTCCACTTTCCTAAGTTCCATAGGAATCACCTCGTTTCTTTTCATCTTATCACAGGAACATACAGATATTATATATTTTATTTCTGGCGTTAAGACCATCGCACTCATCTGCTGCCTGAGTCAGAAGATTAAAAATGATATCAGTATAAACATGAGTGCGGACGTGTCCTTAAGCCCAATCCGTTTTTACTTTCTAGTCACTGTGTATAGTCTTTGCCACTTCCAGAAAATTCATGCCTGTATGTGCCTCAGTCCATCTGAAAAGTTTCTCGGAAAGCACCTTATCC
>DAMDIS010000152.1:1000-5520 GCA_032100885.1 Proteiniclasticum sp. | reverse complement strand
TCCTTCCTTAGACAGAAGCATCTCCACCATGCCTCTTCCCATATTGCCGAGACCCCACTGAATCACTCTAATTTTTTCCACTTGATTATTCCTCCCTCATGCAGATTCATCACTACATATCTGTCAAGAATGGGGAGCCGGAACGACCCCCACTTCTTCATCATTTATATTTATAGATAATTATGTATTAATATCTAGTGTTATTAACTGATATATCGTTTATGCAATGTAAACCTTTTTATTCATTCAATTATAGAATATCAAATAAACCCTCTTTTTGTAACCCCCTACCCCATCTCCTCTTAACCTTTATTGATGATTCCCAATATTTCACAAAGGGATATACAGACCAGATACGAAAAAGTTTAATGAAAAGGACAGACAATATTAATTAAAACGACATCACAGACATACCATTTTTACGTACAATAGGAATAAGAACACTTTTAGGAGATATTTATGGAGATTAGACAGATTATAGATTTTCTGATGAACCTGGATATACATATCGTGGATCTCATCGAAACATTCGGAATCGGTGCCTATGTGGTACTGTTTCTCATTATTTTCCTGGAAACCGGCGCAGTCATTCTGGCCGTTCTTCCTGGCGACTCCCTTCTAGTGGGTGCCGGAGCATTCGGTGCCACGGGAGATCTCAATATCGTCGCGCTTCTTCTTGGTTTTTTTCTGGCCACAGTCCTTGGAGATATGCTGAATTTCAAAATCGGTCAGATACTTGGCAAGAAATACCACAGGAGCCGGTATGAAAACAGATCGCTCTTCAAGTTCATCAATAAGGAGAATTTCGACAAGGTGCATAACTTCTTCACCCATAAAGGGAGGCGTGCATTTCTTGTATCAAGGTTCATTCCCATCGCGAGAACCCTGACTCCTTTTACTGCGGGCTTCACCGACGTCAACTTTCTGGACATCTCCTTCTTCATGTTTCTGGGTAATGCATTCTGGACCTCCGTATATGTCATGATCGGATATTTCATGGGCAATATGGACTTCATGAGAGGAAGATTCATCTACATCATGGTGATCATCTTCATCATCTCCATGCTCCCTGCAGTATTCTTCTTCTTCAGAAACAGAATGGGAAAAAGTGTGAAGTAAGAGAATGACGATAAAAAGACAGTACAGAAAGAAAAAGATCATCTTCAGCCATAGACTGAAGATGATCTTTTCTTTCTGCAGATTAAATATTAAATTTGACGGCTATCTCAGGATAACGTCTTTAAGGTTAGGCACATGATCAAGTTCTATGCTCTCACCATCGATTGTGAAGAGGACACCATCGATCCATCTTCCGCCGTACTCTCTCTGAAGGAAAGTTTCTGTCAGGGCAGTCTCTGTAACAAGGCCGCCGGTTGATCCCTGGAAGTAGTCATATACCCAGCTCTTTTCGCCCACAGCGCCTGACCCTTCCTTAAGATCAACAACAAGGATTTCTTTTCCGTCTATGGTTCTGATCTCTTCAGCCTCCATCTCCAGTCCTTCGAAGAACTTGTCGCTTAATTCATTGGCCATCATGGTCATCTTGTTCAGAAGCGGCTCGTCAGTCTTGACAACAACAGTTGACACCTGAACCATGGTTCCGTCTTCTTCGGCACCGAAAACTGGAAGCTCTTCTTCCTCTTCTTCTACCGGGTTTTCACCAGGTCCATCGGGAGTTTCACCCTTTAGCGTTTCGATTTCCGCCTTAAGCGCGGTATTTTCCTCAACAAGTTCAGCATTATCCGCTTCAAGTGTTGCGATTTTTTCCTCGAGCTTTGTGATGTTCTCCTCTAGTGCACCGGAATCATTGGTGTTTTTATTCCCGCATGCTACCAGTAAAGTTAATGTCATCAGTATGGCAGCTATTTTCAGCATGTTCTTTTTCATCATAGTTTCCTCCCCTAAGTACTGCTTTATGTCTTTGTTCTTATATTATATCAAATTTCTAGCACCAGATATTACATTCCGGTTATTTCACAACTTTAATTCTTCTGGGTACCCCAAGTTTAAAGGGGTTAAGGATTTTATCATCAATCCTATGTTATAATGAGAGAAAAAATTAGTGAGGTATTTATATGGATCCAGTTGCTTTCCGTTTATTCGGCATCCCCATCGCGTGGTATGGTGTCATCATCACCATCGGTGTACTAGTGGGATTTGTCGTTCTCTATTACAACAGCAAAAGAAGTAAGGGTGAAGTCAGTTTCGACGACGTCACCGACGCTTTTCTCTATGCCTTCCCCCTAGCCCTCATCGGTGCTCGGGCCTATTATGTCATCTATGAACTAGACCAGTACGATTCCTTTGCAGAAATGCTGAACTTCAGAAGCGGGGGTCTTGCCATACATGGAGGCATACTCGGTGCAGCCCTTGGGGTGTTTATCTACAAGAAAGTGAAGAAGAAATCGCTCAAAGAAATCCTTGCAATGGTGGACGCTGCTGCACCAGCCATGATTCTTGCCCAGGCCATCGGCCGCTGGGGTAACTTCATGAACCAGGAAGCACACGGTGGACCCGTGACAGAAGCATTCATCTCAAAGTTCCCTGAGTTCATCCAGAACGGAATGAACATCAACGGCACGTATTATCATCCCACATTCCTCTATGAGTCCATCTGGAATGTCCTTTGCTTCATCGCACTGATGATTCTCTTTGGAAAGAAGAAGAAGAATGAAGACGGAATTGTGCTCTATGCATACCTAATTCTCTATTCCATCGGAAGATTCTTCATTGAAGGGATGAGAACTGACAGCCTCATGTTCCTCGGAATGAGACAGGCTCAGCTGATCTCCGTGGTTATGATTCTCTTAGGAATCATCATGATCATCATCACTAAGAAAAGAGCAAAAACGCTGTAGAAAGAAGATATCTGCATATGAGGATCCGGCTTGAAAATGCCGGATCCTTTTTTGTTCTTCTCTTTCCATCATGATTAACTTCGCCTAATAGTCTCTGAGCCAGAACATCGACCACAGACCGACAAGAAGCAGCACTGCTGAAAGATAGAGGAAACCGTAAAAGACACTGAACTGTGTGGAAATGATACCAAAGGGAATTCCGATAACGGCAATCCCCAGATGCTCCACCACGGAAAAAGCAGACTCAATGGTTGCCCGATACTTCTCGATGGCATGGTGATGCATGTACCCGAGGGAAACAGGTTCAAGAACAGCGGAGGAAAAATAGATGAGTGCCATCATGGAAAGCCCCAGAATCTGAGATCTGAAGGACATGAGGAAAAATCCGATCCCCGTGAAAATGAGCGAGAGCACCATGACATTTCGAAATCCGATCCTTTTCCTTATTGCATCGGCCAGGAAGCCTCCAGACGAGACGACAGCAAAGCTAAGGAGCTGAATGATGCCGAAGTAGATGACGGCTATGGAGACTTCTTCAGCAAATATCTGCCAGAATTCATAGAGAAAATTCACCGAGGCCCCTACTATGACCGCGACGGACATGACCTTTCGTACACGTCTGTGACGAATGACAAATGATAGTATCTCTTTCCAGTCCTCTTTCTTCCATGAAGTGTTCTCTGCCGGATGAAGCCTGACCTCCTCAAGGGTCAGCGCGGCAAGCAGTGCGATGAACAGACTGACAAGAGACACCCAGTAGGCTGAGACAAGACCATAGGAGGATGCAAGGACGCCACCTATAAGGCCGCTCAGCATGGCACCGAGGTTTCCCAGCCCCTGTATTCTTCCCAGAACTTTCTCGAACGAGGAAGAGTCTCCCTCCATCTCCAAAGTATCATATACCAGAGCATTATGCGCTCCGCTCTGCATGGTCTGCCCGACGGCTGCAAGGCTTATCGCCAGCGCAAAATGCCAGAAGCTCCGGGCTAGGGTGATGATGAGGATCTCAAGGATTCCTGTTACCGCATCAAACACAACCAGATTTTTTCTGGAGAACCTGTCGGCATACATCCCCATGGGAAGCTCAAGAAGCACAACGATTCCGGAGAACAGAATCTCAAGCCATACCACCTCGATGATCGTTATCCCCCTGCTTGCCCAGAAAAGCCTCTCGATGACATAGGCGAAGACTAATCCTTTGAAAAAATTGTAGATATAGATTTTGCGGATATTGCTTTTCATTCTTAAATCACCTCACACGGCATATTCTGGCTGTATTACTGCACAATCTGGTTTCTATTCAATCATCACTGCAGTCTATCGGACAGATCATTCTGACTCTTAACATAAAGGCTTTCAGCCCGAAGTGTTTTCTGGTTTCAGTATATCAGTTTTTATCATCTGTTTTAAGATTCAGATCAGAATGAAGGATGAATCGGCTCCTGCATGGGAAAGTCTCAGGGAATATCCGGAAGAAACCCCAATTTTCCACTGTTTTTGCCAATCATTACACGTTATTCAAAGATCATCTCTTAATTGGAAATATCTTTTCAGTATAATCAGTAGAACAAGAATAACCGAAAAGAGGCGAAACAGATGATTAACCTGACCATACTGCAGATGAACGATCTTCACGGATACCTTGATCTGCATAACGAAGTC
>DAMDIS010000152.1:0-990 GCA_032100885.1 Proteiniclasticum sp. | reverse complement strand
ATAAGGACAACGGAATCACTCTGGCTAAAGCTGGAGGACTGCCGAGAATAAGAACCGTTGTGGAGGATCTCCGAAAAGAAAAAGGAGAGATCCTGTTTCTTGACAACGGAGATACCATCCACGGCACTTTCGAAGCGGTGAAAAGCAAGGGCGCAGCACTTGTACCTCTGCTCAACCTTTTAAGATTTGACGCCATGACCTTTCACTGGGATATTGCCTATGGACCCGAGGTGCTCAAGGAACGCGCGAAGGCGCTTCATTATCCGATTCTGGCAGTCAATGTCTATTACAAGGACTCAGATGAGCTCTTTATGAAGCCCTATCTCATCAAGGAAATATCCGGAGTGAAAGTCGGCATCATAGGTGTAGCGAGCAACATAATCGACAAGAATATGCCCGAAAGTTTCAGTGAAGGTATCTACTTCACAAACGGGGATAAGGAGCTGCCCGGATATATCCGGGAGGTAAGAGAAAAAGGCGCTGAAATCGTCGTACTGCTCTCTCACCTTGGTTTCCCACAGGATATTGCGCTTCTCTCTGAGATTTCAGGCGTTGATGTCTGCATCAGCGGACATACCCACAACAGAGTCAGAGACGCAGTAAAGGTAAATGATACCTACATCATCCAGTCCGGATCCCACGGATCTTTCCTGGGCAGGCTTGACCTCTCCATTTTTGAAGGAAAAATCACGGATGTCAGGCATGAGCTCATCGACATATCCGAGAATATTCCGGAAGATCCTGAATTCAAGGAGATGGTAAGGGACATCATGGCACCACACAGAGATTACCTGGATAAGACTGTCGGAAAAACCGATGTGGTTCTTCACCGCGGAACAAGCCTTGAATGTCCCATGGACAATCTTCTGCTCTCGGCACTTCTTCATGAAAGCGGTGCTCAGATCGCATTTTCAAACGGATGGCGCTACGGCGTGCCCATTGATTCAGGACCTGTGACCATGAGAGATCTCCATCAGATCATCCCGGTCA
>DAMDIS010000151.1:1469-5658 GCA_032100885.1 Proteiniclasticum sp. | reverse complement strand
AAGGCTTCAGAATGGAAAATGCCGTATCTTCTGGAAAAACCATCACTGCCAATGGAGATAACCCCATCGAATTTTCAGCAGAAGTTCTGAAGGCACTTGAGGTATTTCCAGACGAGAAAATCGATATGTGGTCTGATTTCCATCTTCTGGGTTTCTGGAATGCTCTTAAGAAATTTGGTTTTCTGAAGTAACATCCATAGGGTCTGCTTATGAGTTTACGATATCTAAGTGAAAAATACGCTGCAGTGACACCCGGTAATACCGTCACTGCAGCGTATTTTTTGGTATTTAGACTGGAAATCTTTCTGAGTCTCAATAAGTATCGCAACTGAAAGATTCCTGTTATTTGTCTTGATAATGAATTTCAGGAGATATATACTTAATTGAGAGTTATAGTAGAAAGAAGGTGAACAGATATGGATTATGATTTCATCATTATCGGAGCTGGCATGGGCGGCTTAAGTGCCGGTAATTTTCTGGCGAGATACGGCAAGAAAGTGCTGGTGCTGGAGAAGCACAGTATACCAGGAGGACTTGTCACTTCATTCAGCAGAAAGAATGTCCATTTTGATCTGGGTATCCACGGATTATACGAACTTAAGGAAAATCAGACGATTCCTCAGTTTCTTCAGTTCTTTGGCGCACCGAAGGTTCACTACAGGCCTCTTGAAGGAAACCTTAGATGTTTTGTGGATGGCAAAGAATATCTCATCAGGCATGATCAGCCAAGAGAAAGCCTTGTGCAGTATTTTCCGGATCATGCAACTGATGTTCATCGGATATTCGATCTCATGGAGACAATCAACAGGGAGATGTTTTCCGGTAAAGAAGCTCCGGAGCCTCCCTATAACATGAGTTTTATTCAGAAAATCAGATTCGGACTAAACACGAGAAAAGACCGTCCGATGTTTCTGAAGTACGGCACCAGAGATTTCGAAAAGATCATGAATAAACTGACAGATTCTGAGGAGCTGAAAGCGCTGATCTATTCCAGAAGTCCATATGCTATGGTATTTATGGCGTTTGCCTATCAGTGGGGCGTTTTCGGGAAAAGTGTTTATCCTTCAAAAGGAATGCAGGCGATACCCGATTCAGCCTGCGAAAGTCTTGTCCGTATGGGGGGAGAGATCAGGTGCTTGACCGAGGTCACAGAAATACTTGTTCATGAAGGCAGAGCTTATGGAGTGAAAACTAAAAGCGGTGAAGTGATCCATGGCAGAGTCATCAGTAATGCCTCACCTCACTATACCTATGAATGGATCAGAAACGGAGAAGCTGAAAAAGAGAAAATGAAAAAAGTCCTTACGAAAAGAAAAATCTTCGAGCCAGTAGCATTGATGTTTATGTCCTTCGATGAGAGCATTTACGCACTAAATGATCTTGAAGGGATCAACATCACGTCTAAGGCTGACTTCAGAAAGAAAACCCATGAGTATACGCCTGAAAGTGCCCCCATCATCATCACTATCTATCCCAGACGCTCTGATGATGAGTTAAGAGCATTAGTTGCTTCTGTTCCTCTAAGCTATGGGTATCATAATTACTGGAATACAGGGCAGGATAGAAAACGAGGTTAAGACTACAGGAAGCTGAAAAAGGAAGTGGAAGATACCATCCTTAAAAGAATAGAGGACCATATGGGACCGGATTTTCTTCGAGCGGTGTCTCATCATGAACTATCTACACCCTTAACTTTTGAACGATACACCTACAGCAGGAATGGTTCATTTATGGGCTGGGCCATCGATCAGACAGAATATGGACAGTATCTCAGACAGCGGAGCGAGATCAAGGACCTTTATCTTGTGGGTCAGTGGGTATTTCCAGGATTCGGAGTGGCAGGAGTGATGGCCAGCGGGTATTATCTGGCAAAAGAGATTCTAAGTGAGGAGGGAATCAATCTAAAAAGAGACTTCAGGGACTTTTTCGGAGCAAGATAGAGATAGAAACAGACGTCAGTATAAATTCTGCCTAAGGCAGAACTTTATGTACAATTGTGTGATTCATAAAAGGAATTAAAATATGAAGAAAATATGGAGCAGAAAAATGTTGATTAAAACCGTCCTGGTATTGCTGTTGATGGCAGCTGTCGGTTTTGCAGGATACATCGCCTACGCAACGTTCAAGCTGAATCAGCTCAAAGAAATGACCTTCGAGGATATGCTGAAGTTTACAACGCGTGACAACAAGGAAGCTGTGATTACTGTGGGGATCCTTCAAGGGGATGAGATGAGATTTGAAGTCTATGGTGAAAACGGAAAAAGACTTCCTGATGAAAATCACATTTATGAGATAGGGTCGATCACAAAAACATTTACGACCTCACTGCTTCAGAAAGGAATCAGTGAAGGGGAAATCGGCATGGATGATCCCATCGACAAGTATCTCAACATTCGAGAAAGGGATGATTATCCCACAATCAGAAAGCTCATGACACATACTGCAGGGTATAAAGATGAGTATTTTGAGAAGCCAATGATTTCGAACTTCTTCAGAAAGGCGAACAGTTTCCATAATATTACTGGAGATATGGTCCTGAGAAGAGCGGAGAAAGTTGAGCTTAATGATAGGGTCTATCCATTCAGATACTCCAATTTCGGTATGGCGCTTCTTGGACAGGTACTGGAAGAGGCTTATGAAAAAAGCTATATGGACCTGATGAATGATTACATCCATAACGATCTAAGGCTTGAACACACAAAAATATCTGATGGCACAGGTGATTTAGGCCGATACTGGGTATGGTCTGAGGATGATGCATATCTTTCAGCCGGTGCAATCGTGTCTGATATTACAGATATGATGAAGTATGCGAAGATACAGATGGAAGAGGAACCTGATTATCTTCATGATGCTCACAAACCTCTGGTTAAAGTCAAAAGTCCATCCAGAACCTATGAGAAAATGGGGATTTTCATACATGAGGTCGCTTCAGGATGGATGATCGACAATGAGAATGAGATCATCTGGCATAATGGAGGGACAAGGGATTACAACAGCTACATCGGCATCGACCGCAAGAATGAAATCAGTGTGGTTGTTCTATCTAATCTTTCACCGGAATACAGGATTCCAGCTACTGTAATGGGTATTGAGCTTCTTAGATCGCTTAAGAAGTAAGCTGATATTATTAATGATCAAGACGGACACTTAATGACTGATCAAACGGTAAGTAAAACAATGGGAGGGTATAAATTGGACAGATATCATAAATTTCTCTTTCCTTTAGGCATGACAGGTGTCCTGTTCTATTTCGCGCATACAATTCTTGGTAATCTCCTCTGGCCGGAGTATAATCCGATCACCATGGACATCAGTTCGCTGACTGCAGATGGTGCACCAGACGCAGAGCTTCTGAGAATATTGTCTCTTATCTACAGTATCTGTATGATAATCTTTGCTTTATCTCTGGTTTATCAGGCAGCTAAAAATGAAAACCGTGTGCTTAGAACTGGATTTATAGTCCTTCTGATCATGCAGATTACATCAGCTGCAGGTTATGGACTTTTCCCGCTTACTGGAGACAAAACTGAGATGAATTTCCAGAATACTATGCACATCGTAGTAACCGTTATTGTTGTTTTTACCACTATAGCTTCTTCATTTCTTATAGCCAAAGGTTATCTGAAAAGAGAAAGCACACGTAAACTGGGTAGAATTTCCTTGGTTTTTGCAGTGCTGATTACCATAACAGGTGTCTTCAATCCCATATCTATGGCACTACAGCTGAATGTCCTTGGACTCTCAGAGAGGCTGGTCATTTATACCATCCAGATTTTCATGTTTGTTCTTTCTTTCTACTATACTTTTCTCCATCGTGAAAATGGAGTGCGATATGGATATGCAAAAGTTCAGTGATTGAGAAAAACAATAAACATGAATACCGATTAGCGAAGGAGTTAATATGAAAGAAAAGACTGATTTCAAGCACAAACCGATAATTACGGGTGAGCGTATGATACTAAGACCATTTAAGGAGGATGACTTTGATGAAATGATTGTTATTTTAAATGAGCCAGATGTAAGGATGCTCACGGGCTCTGCCGTTAATGAAGAAGAATGTACAGAACCGTTTTCTGAGGAGGATCTCGATAAAATGAGCGCCTGGTATGAAAGCAGAAACGAGCAGACCGACCGCATGGATCTGGCTGTATTGACAGGCATACAGGGGATCTTGTGGGCGAAGCTG
>DAMDIS010000151.1:0-1459 GCA_032100885.1 Proteiniclasticum sp. | reverse complement strand
GTACTGAATGAATATGATGAGGTAACCCGTAATGTGAACTTCAGGATACTGATCGGAAAAAGCGGTCAAGGCAGGGGGATAGGCGGTGAAGCAACTCAAATGCTGCTGAAGTATGCTTTTGAGGTTCTGAACCTTCACAAAGTGAGCCTGGAAGTGTTCAGCTTCAATCCAAGAGCTGAAAGGGTGTATGTCAAATGCGGATTCATACTTGAAGGGGTAAGAAGGGAAGACTTCAGATTTGAAGAGGATTACTTTGACACAAAAATCTACGGTATACTGAAAAGTGACTACGCACAAATAGGTAAATAATGCACATTGATACAGAGAATATCCTTGCATTTTTTCAACGTTCATCAAGCGTTTACATTGAAATCGTTGACATGATTTTGCCGATAAAGATATAATTATGTTAATCTCATGATTAAAGAAAATCGTTCAGACGCATTCTGTACTTATGAAAGTAATTCTTATATATCATGGGATATAGAAAAATATATCGTATCAGGAGGAGGAACAGGAATGGATGTATTAAATCATATCAAAGAGGAACATGACGAGTTCAGAGAACTGATGAAAGAGATCGAATCTGCCAAGGGAAAGAAAAAGAAGGATCTTTTCAGAGACCTCTACGCAAAACTTCATGGACACCATGAAGCTGAAGAGAAGGTGGTTTTCCCACTGGTTCTTGAAGAAGTCAAGGAAGAGGACAAAGAAGTGGTCCGTGAAATGATTGAAGAACACAGTCTCGGACAATATCAGTTCAAGGTCATCGAGAAGACAGAAGTGGATGACGAGACATGGGACGCCAAGTTCATGGTACTGAAGGAAGTTCTCGAGCATCATATGGAAGAAGAAGAAAAGGAATTTATCACACTGGCAAAGAAAGTCATTCCTAAAGAAAAACGGGAAGAGCTTCTTGAAGAGTTTGAATCAGTTCTGGAAAAGAAGAAAAAAGAAAAAGAAAAACAGCTGAAATAAAGGCAAATCGTTTTACCTGTTTTCAGAGCATCAAGTAAGAGGAAGAAAACCTAAGCTGATAACTGTAAAAGAGCAGTTATCAGCTTTTTTGAAAATCTCATTAACGGACCTGTTACCGGGAATGGGCGACAAGACAGATGACGGGGAAGGGCTTTACTATTTTCCCGAGCTTGAAGATAAACTGCCTCTGACTTTCAGTCTTAAAGCGAAAAAATGATTTTGGTAAAGCCGTAAACAAAAAATCTGCCATACTGAAGACAAAATTAGCTGATTCCACATAAGGGCATCGTGATTCTCATCTCTGCAAAAGGAGGAGCAAATGAAAGATCTGATATTCGGACAATCCACAGACTACATCAGAATGCTCATCATCGCGCCGCTTTCCTACATGTTTCTGATTCTTTTCATCAGAGTGGCCGGTAAAAGGACGCTCTCCAAAATGAACGCGTTCGATCTGATCATCACGGTTTCACTGGGTTCC
>DAMDIS010000150.1:4214-5658 GCA_032100885.1 Proteiniclasticum sp. | reverse complement strand
TCGTATACTGGAGTAATCAGCTTAGTATGATAGTCGATTTCATCTTTAATTACTAATTTTGCAGCACTTATGATCATTTCTTTCTCTTTTTCATTCGGTCTAACATTTACTGGCTTACTTAATACCACACCTTTTGTCAATTCTACAGAGTCAATATTTGTTTTGGAAAGGACATAGTCTAAGAAGTCGTGCTGAATCTGCATTTCTTGTTCTAAATCTATAAAATATTGAGAGTTTTCTTGAAATGAGTAATTTTCCTTTTCGAAGAACTCATAATTTGGATCTGGATCTATTCCCTCAAGAATGTGATATTCTGTTTCGACGGCTAACACATCAAGATTTTTCAAAGCCTTTCTAATGGCGTGCTCAGGAGATTGATAAATAATTATAGGATTAATTTCAGAACTTAAGTCATTAACTTGTGCTGGGAATGCGAGCATGAGCTGAAGTAAATTGTTAGCAATTATATTATAAGAGGGAGATTCACGATGGATTTCCATAATTAACTCAATCAAATGGCCAATACGTTTGATTACTCTTAGTAGTTCATCACAAGAGTACAAAGCATATTTTTCTGTATTACTCCTAAATAAAAAGCCATGCTCGTTTATGAATTTAATAAGCATGTTTTCATTAACCACGGAAAGTAACTTTGTGAGGACATCATTCCTAATTATGTTATCGTTGGCTTTAACCAATTTATCTTTATAATGAAATTCTATTGATTTACTGGTCTCTTTTATCCGGATAGTTTTATAGATATTTCCTAACTCATCATAACTACTATTAAGCTTTACGTCAGCTTCAGGGTTAAAGAACATAAATCCAACATTACTTGTTACTAGTGCAGTTTTGGCTGCCATAAACTTCACCTCTCATTCTTAATATAATTTATTATATCATGTTTTTCCTGATAATTAAAAAATAAATAACTTATTATTTAATATTAAACTATTCTTATATTAAAATATAACATAAAAAATAATAGATTAATTATAATTTAAGAAAATATAATGATTTAATTTCATATTTAATATTACTTATTTGTGGGGTAAAATATAAGTATATTTAGTTTCATGAGAAGTAATAAATAAAATTTTTTATACGACCAAACTGTGATTTTAAAGGTTTACAGGTATTTGTAAAAAAAAAGGAAGAGAATATTATAATAGACAGAACGTATGTTCGTATATATAATATAAGTAAGCCTTTTCGCCACAGATTATTCTGAAAAGGAGGCTATTCATGCAAAAGGAGAAAAATGTAACAGTCAATCAAGCAAATTCCGAAAGGTTGAAAGGGGTGAGGCCTTTGGGGGAAAAGAAAAAAGACACGCAGCAATTTCACAAGACAAAACTACTTCTATCTATTTATCGGACAGTTGTGTGGAGGATAGAAAGTGCAATACTTCAGATTGAAGAGACAGCCGGGGAATACGGTGGTA
>DAMDIS010000150.1:3422-4204 GCA_032100885.1 Proteiniclasticum sp. | reverse complement strand
AAGAGGATTTCTGAACTAATTGATTTCCTAAGTTTTGAGCTTGATGATTATGACTGTGTGAAAGACAGACAAGCCATCGAAGAAAGACTCATGAGCGTTGCGGAAACCAAGCAGATTATTGAAATCATTGATAAGGCTCTTAAACATTTAAAGACACATCCAAAACAAGGTCAGATATACCATGACATCATAACTTATTCCTATATTGATAAAGAAGCCATGCCTGATGATGTCATAATGAGGAAACTGAATCTCACGCAGTCGACTTATTATAGATACAAGAAGAAAGCTATTGAACTGATGGGCATTGCTTTATGGGGATACATAATCCCACCGCTACGAGATTACTGGAATAACCTTCAATAAAATGGATGGACATTAATCTGAGGGTTTATTGACAGATTAATGGAAGTTAAATGACAGTTCAATGAAAGACAATTGGGAGACTTTTGAAATAGTATTGACAGTTTGGACCTTCTATAATGAGTATAGTGGGAAGTATATGCAAAAATGAATAAGATGGCTAATAGCCGCTTAGGTTAGAATTCAGTTTAGTTTGAGTTTTAACCCAAGCGGCTATTTTTATGCTCTTGAATTGGAAAATCAATCAGGCTTTCTGCCATTCGGCCAGTAGGCCCTAGTACGTGTGATGCGTATTAGGGTCTTTTTTAATGCCCTTTTTTGGTTGTACTTCCTCCTAACTACTTATTTCAAAGGAGGAACAGACAATGTTCAAAACATTCACGACCGGTGGCGTCACTACAACTATCGAGATTTCAGAA
>DAMDIS010000150.1:0-3412 GCA_032100885.1 Proteiniclasticum sp. | reverse complement strand
ATATTCAGTTGATAAAAAGAAAACTACATTTGATCTGAGTGAGTGCGATTCATTCACTTATGAATTTGAGGCAATGGATGAAAAGGTTGAAATCACAGCAGAGATGATTTCAGAGACTGAAGGAATAGAACCCTGGCTTTGGCTTGTGATCAGCAAGGGAGAAGATCGCCTGGAAGAAAACAACAATAAGGCCGAGACAAAGAAACACTATAGTTATTCAGACCAGAACGACAAAAATGATACTCTGATGGCTGAGAAAAATGCACTGGATATGGTGCTGACCAATCTTGAAAAAGAAGCTTTGAGACATGCCATAAAGACATTAGAGCCACAGCAACAAGAGCTTGTGATGGATGTTCATTTTAGAGGTCTTACCATGGCTGATATTGCAAGAAGAGATGGAGTTTATAAGTCGTCAGTAACAAAAAGAATGAATCGTGTTATAGCACAACTTAATAATAAGTTGAAAAGTTTTGAATAGGGGGGCAACTTTTGCTTCTCCCAATACCTATATATAGAGGCCGCTGATGTGGAACTTAAATCCCAATATGAAAGGTAGATGAAGAAAGGTGATGTTCGAAATCAAAAAAAGGCAAAGATCATGCATCGTGTGGAGATAGGTATTAAAGAGCCAAGTCCTAACCAAGTGCTTGCTGCCAGAAAAATGACGCTCAGGGATCGTTTGTTAAATGCAATCTTTGGAGCTGGGCACAAGATGGTAGTTCTCGTACCTAGTGAAAACGTCGGAACCATATCCATCACGGAGATGGAAGTACAAGAAAAGGATGAATCTGAAGAAGCAAAATAGAAAGGAGAAAGTAAATGAAAGAAAATCAGAAATCAGCATACGTTTTCACCTCTGAATCTGTGACTGAGGGCCATCCAGATAAACTCTGTGATCAAATCGCTGACGCGATTTTGGATTCCATTATATTGGAAGATCCAGAAGCGAGAACAGCAATCGAGGTCACTGCTGCAGATGGTCTCATCCATGTGTTTGGTGAAACAAGTACTGAGAAGAGAATCGACTATAAAAGAGTGATCAAGAACGTAATCTACAACATCGGCTACCGAGCAGACGAGCTATCCACGGATGGTGAGTTCTATAGAATGATTATCGCCATCAACAAACAATCTCCTGACATCGCGATGGGGGTTGATAAGAAGGAAATTGGTGCCGGAGACCAAGGGATGATGTTCGGCTACGCAACGGATGAAACACCAGAGTTTATGCCGCTTTCATTACTACTCTCACACAAGCTCTGCATGAGACTAGCTGAAGTGAGAAAGTCAGGACTGCTTCCTTATCTTAAACCAGATGGTAAAGCCCAAGTATCGCTGGGTTACGGAAAAGACCACAAACCTGTATCCGTTGAAGCAATAGTAGTATCCACTCAACATGCTGAAGGTGTGGATATTGAAAAGCTGAGAGAAGACGTGACGAAGCATATCATCCTTAAAGTCATACCACATGAGCTCTTGACTGAAAGAACTAAAGTGATGATCAACCCTACAGGAAGGCTTGTGCTTGGTGGCCCAGCTGCAGATTCAGGTCTGACTGGCAGAAAGATCATCGTTGATACCTATGGAAGCAAGGGACGTCATGGAGGAGGAGCTTTCTCTGGAAAGGATCCAACGAAGGTAGACCGATCAGGAGCTTACCTTGCCAGATACATCGCCAAGAACATCGTTGCAGCAGGTCTTGCTAAGGAATGCGAGGTGCAGGTTTCTTACGCCATTGGAGTAGCTATGCCATTATCTTTCAAGGTAGACACCTTTGGTAGTGGGAAACTGCCGGATGTTATTCTCACGGAGATCATCAAAGCACTCATTAATATGAGACCTGGCACCATCATCAAGTCATTTGGGCTGAGACGGCCCATCTACAGACAGTTTGCAGCCTACGGTCACTTTGGCAGAGAGAAGATGTCGGTGGATGGTGAAGAAAGAAATACACCCTGGGAGATGAAGGACCTCGTTCCAATTCTTAAGGAACTAGCCACAGATTATTTCAAGACGAAAGGAGAATCGAAGGATGAGTAAAATCAAACTCGCACTGGATGTTGTCAGTGATCTTAAGTCCCTGGCTGAAAGTATAGAGACTTTGGTACGGGCCATGGAAGCAAATGAAGTAGCAAATGAAGAAACAACTAAAAAGAAATCAAAAGCCAAGGCAAAATCGGATGCACCCGAAACCCAAAAGCCTGAAGTTGTTGAAGTACCGGTTGGAGAAGTACCAGAAAAACAACCAACTCTTGAAGAGGTGCGAGCTCTTATGGCAGATAAGAGTAGAGACGGTCATAGAGAGGCGGTGAAAGCCATCATCACTAAATATGGAGCCAATAACCTCTCGTCTCTAGATCCAAAGCATTATGCAGCTGCCTTGAAAGAAGTGGGTGAGCTAAAGTGAGTGGTTCATATAACACCCATTCCATCTACTCAGCATCAGGAGCGCACCGGTGGATGAACTGTCCACCATCAGCACACTTGGAGCAGCAGTTTCCAAATGAGGCAAGTACCTTTGCTGAAGAAGGAACAGCAGCTCATGACCTGGCTGAACACAAGCTAAAGAAAGCACTGAAGATGCGATCTAAGAAACCGACTAGTCTATATCACTCAGATGAGATGGATGAGATGACTGACCTCTATGTGGAGTACTGCCTAGATCTAATTCAGAAGTCAAAAGAAAACTGTTCAGACCTTCAAATACTCATCGAGCAGAAGCTGGACTTTAGCGATTATGTACCTGAAGGATTCGGGACCGGTGACCTGGTTGTCGTTGGAAATGGCACCCTTCATGTGGTTGACCTGAAATATGGACGTGGTGTCATCGTTTCAGCAGAAAAGAACCCACAGATGATGCTCTATGCACTTGGAGCCTTATCCCTTTTCGACATGCTATACGAGATCGAAAAAGTGTCTATGGCCATCGTCCAGCCAAGGGTAGATAACTTCTCTACTTGGGAGATCACAGTGGAAGAATTGGTGAAATGGGCTGAAGAAGAACTAAAACCCAAAGCTCTACTGGCCAGTACCGGTGGTGGAGAGTTCTGCGCCGGTGATCATTGCAGATTCTGTAGAGCAAAGAATCAGTGCAGGGCCAGGGCTGTGAAAAATCTTGAGCTATTGAAGTATGAATTTCAGGATCCTGCTCTTCTCACAGATGAAGAAATCGCTGAAATTATAGGTCTTGCAGATGAACTGGCCAAATGGGCAGGAGATATATACACCTACGCCACAGCCCTTGCCATCAATGAAGGCAGAGAGTGGGATGGGTTTAAGCTGGTCGAAGGAAGAACCAGAAGAATATATTCCGATGAAACTGCAGTTGCTGAAACTGCGAAAGAAGCCGGTTATACAGACATCTTCAAACAGAGCCTTATCACCATCACAGAGATGGAGAAGCTCATGG
>DAMDIS010000149.1:2032-5700 GCA_032100885.1 Proteiniclasticum sp. | reverse complement strand
GGGGACAGCTTTCTTCTTGAAGAAACCCTTCACGCCATTGGAGACACAAACGGCAATCTTCTTTCTGTGGATGAAGCTCTTCTCAAGGAAAGTGTCCAGCTTCTCAAAAAGCAGGAAAATCTCATTCTTTCCACAGAGGAAGGCTATGCTTTTGCGGGTTTCTACAAAATGGCAAAAGCGGGTGAACTGAGTAAAGGCAGACATGTCATCGTTCTGAACGACGGACGCAGCGATCTTGCCATGGAAAGAATAACGGACTTCAGCACCTACAGCAAAGAAGAACTGGCATCCTATATCGAAGAATGGCTGCAGGACTACAAAGATCCCATCATCGAGACCATGAATGCCATCGAGCATGCCATCGTGGACGGATTTATCCTCCTTGCCCTTAGAAACGGTATCCCTCAGGGCATCTGCCTCGTGGTCAATACCGGATTTGAGCACTTCATTCCCACCTATCATCTCGGATACATCGCAACGAAAGAGGGCAATAAAGGAAGAGGTATCGCCACGACACTGATTTCGGAAATGCTTGACCTTTCCGAAGGTAATCTGTCTCTACATGTGGACATCAAAAACAAAAGAGCAAGAAACCTCTACGAGAAGCTGGGCTTTAAAGCGAAGTACTACAGAATGATTCACCCTCCCTACTAGGAAGTCATAACGATACATAGGTCAAAAAGGTGTGCTGATTGATGAAAAAAAGAAAGATAAAACTCAGATGGGTTCCGCTCCTCCTCTGGATGAGCATGATATTTATCCTCTCCCATCAGGATGCGACGCGCTCAAGCCAGCTCAGCGGCGGGCTGATGATTGCCGTGATGGATGCGCTGAAGGAACTGTATAGGGGCATCAGCATCGAGCCCGAAACACTCCATTTTGTTCTTCGAAAAGGGGCGCATTTCACCGCCTACCTTGTGCTCGGTGTTCTTGCCGCCTATGCAAAGAAGCCTGAAGGAAGAAAAGAGTGGATCAGGATCCTAATCATCTGCATTCTCTATGCGGCAGGTGATGAGTATCATCAGACGTTCATTCCAGGCAGAAGCGGAGAATATAGAGATGTGCTCATCGATTCGGCAGGTTCTGTCACGGGGATACTGTTCTATGCAGTCACATTTAACCTTCTAAAAAGGAGAAAACGTCATAGAACCCTGTCAGAAGCTGCATAAGGCTGCTTAAACAGAAAGAGTGCAGAAGAAACGCCTGTTTCTTCTGCACTCTTTTGTTTACACTGATCTTGACTATGCTTAGACAGCCGTCTTCATCTGTTCTCATCTGTTTTCCTGTTTTATATAAGCTGTTTTTTCTGAAGCATTCTTTAAAAAGACATCATCTGCGGTTTATGACCTTCATGTCCAGTCCTTCCATGACATCAAGCGCTTTTTCATGAAGCTCCATGCTGCCCGATCTGCAGAGGCTTGCATCAATGATGACTTTGGCTTCCGGTATGAGATTTCTTAGAACGACAGCATTGGAGAGAACACAGACATGCGTTTCCACACCGACAAATTCAATTCTTTCGGTATACTGACTCTGGTGCTCATACTGCCTCATGATGCCCTCGAAAACTGTAGGCTTTATCGCATAATAATCCTTGGTGATCTGCTGATGAGGGCTTAGGGCTTCTTTCAGCTGTCCGTAAAGGTCATGTCCCCATACCTTTTCTTCTTCGCTCCTCAGGTCTCCATAAAGGTCCCCATGAAAATCAAGGGTATAGAAGATGAGATCGCCTTACTCCTCGTATTCTCTGATTTTAGACACGATTCCTGATACGATGCAGTCTGCATCTTCCACAGGCATCAGTCCTTTTTCTTTATCTATGAAATCATTCTGCATATCTATTACCTCCTAATCGTATGAACGGATAAATCAGGTTTCCGCTTTTTCAAGAAAATGTTCATTGTTCTTTTTCGACCATACATAGATCATGTAGTAGTAGATTCCTTTCAGGACGAGAGCGAGAATGATGCCTGAACTCTGCTCCCTGAAATCCGCTGCCATGGCGAGAAGAAAAACGTTGATGCCCTGACCGATGCCCACTGTAATCAGCGTGGTGGTCACATAATCCATAAATGAGATCTTGCTGACACCGAAGATGAAATTACCTGTACTGAACGGCATAAAGGGCAGTGCCCGGATAAACAGCGCATAGGAAAATCCGTGAACCCTGATCCGCTCATAGATGACATCCAGAGGGATTTCCCTTTCCTTCTTATCATAGTACTTCTCCACTCTTTTCTCCACATCGCCTCTGAACACTCTTGCAAGTAAATAGGAAATTACAGCGGCAAGAAGACCTGCGATGGTGATATAGAGAATCCCACTCAGTTCAAAAAGAAGTCCTGCCATTCCGGCAAGCGGAGATATGGGGACAAAGAAAATGAGAAGGATGGTCGTGACCAGAATATAAGGAATGATCACTGATGATGTCTTTGCCATTTCATGCATGCTGTCTATGATTTTATCAACATTGTAGATATCGAAATTCTGAACGAGAAAAGTAAGAATGACAATAAATGCTGCAATGATGGTTCCTTTTATGATTCTTGTGAGCACTTTCTTATTATCCATAACAACATCCTTCTTTCCATGAGCAGTGTTTCCGGTATAGATACTGATTGTCTTTGATTGATATATTCTATCATAGATGAAGCATGATGAATTTAAATTCAATATGAACTTTTCATGAGGTGATATTCCATCTTCATTTCAGAGGCTTGTCTAGGTGAGACTGCCAAGTATTTCCTTTTCTGCAAACAGAGCCTGAACACCGCCTGTGTGCCAGAAGACGACCGTACTACCTCTCTCTATGACTCCCTTTTCAATCTGGTCGAGCATTCCGGAGAATGCTTTTGCCGTATAGACAGGATCCAGAAACAGCCCTTCTGTGCGCGCAAGAAGCTTCATGGCTTCTATGGATTCTCTGCCCGGTTTTTCATACCCTGGACCGCCATATGCTTCATGAAAAAGAAAATCTTCGATTGTGACTCTTATTGATGAGTGCAGAAGATCAAGAGCTTCATTGGCAAGAACACATACCTCCTCCATGTATTTTTCATGACTGATGCCCACACCCACTCCGTGAATCCTCACAGGGGATCCTGTAAGGCACTTCCCGGCAGCAAGGCCCGCTAGCGTTCCCCCGGATCCTGAAGCATGGAAAAGATGGTCAGCACTTAATCCCATCTCCTCCATCTGTTCGGTCACTTCTATAAATCCTTCAACGAAGCCGATACTGCCAAGGGCAGTGGCCCCACCCATGGGAATCTCATAGCATCTGTGGCCTTCTTCTTCCAGCTCCCTGATTCTTCTCGCTGCCCTTACCCGTGATCTTTTCAGCCCCTCGCCGAAGCTTTCGCCATGACATGGTTCCATGTGGATCTCAGCGCCTAGAATGCTGTTCAGGATCATGTTTGCCATGGGCACTTCATTTTCTTCCTGAAGGTTCACGAGGAAGAGCAGCGGATTCAGGCCGAGTCTAATGCAGGCTGCAGCGGTCTGCATGGCATGGTTAGACTGGCTGGCGCCATAGGTGATGACGGTATCAGCATCCCCATTTACGGCATCCTGAAGAAGATACTCGAGTTTTCTGATCTTGTTTCCGCCGAACTGACTGATTCCCGCATAATCATCTCTTTTGATATAGATCTCAGTGCCTGTAAGCCCTG
>DAMDIS010000149.1:1435-1941 GCA_032100885.1 Proteiniclasticum sp. | reverse complement strand
ATGAAGAGGTGTGGGTAAAAATCCGAGCTTTGCTTTTGGCATCTGTGAGAGAAGCTTTCTTACTTCTTTGCATTGATTATTCATTCTTTTCCCATCCTTTCTCTAGCTGTCTGGCGCCTGTGATTCTGAGGCAGCCTCTTCCGATTCCTCTTCTGTAAGGGTCCGCAGCATCTGCCTGACCATATACGCATCACTTGTTATGATGCCTTCTATATCATACTGAAGAACGGTTTTCAGCTGCTCCTCGTCCTTGACCACCCAGACAAAGACTGCACGCCCGGAATCATGTGCTCTTCTTATGAGGCTTGGTGTCAGCATATTGATCTGCACGGTATAGAAATCAACATCAAGACTTTCAAGTCTCCCGAAGGCTGCATACATGATCTGACCGAGCCTTATCTCGCTGTCCTGACTTCTGATTTCTCTGAGAAACGGATAATCGAAGGACTGGATATACGCCCATTCCTTCATCTTTGTATCTTCGAGTTCAAATAGAATTTTTTGTG
>DAMDIS010000149.1:903-1414 GCA_032100885.1 Proteiniclasticum sp. | reverse complement strand
ATTTCTCTCCTGCTGTCTTCAGTCTTCACATCAAGGAGCACTTCTCCTCTTCCTCTCACCGCCAAAAGCGCCTCTCTTAAGGTCGGTATCCTTTCTCCAGTATAGTTCTTCTCAAATGCGCTGCCGATTTCAAGCTTCCTGAGTTCTTCATAGGTGAAGTCAGATACCGGCTCAGGAACGCCTGCCATACGGATGAGCGAGGTGTCATGGTGAAGAACAAGTACACCGTCCCTTGTCATCTGGATGTCCATCTCAATTATGGATGCTCCCCTTTCCAGTGCTGATTCTATGGCACTTATGGAGTTCTCCGGTGCATGAAGCTCATCTCCACGATGAGCGGCAACCAGGATATTTCTTCCTGCATAGAGAAAGTCTTCGTTCACCCTGTTTGCAAGGGTAAATGAGAGGAGACCGCTTATGAGCAGATAGACAGCAAGGACCAGTCTTTTGTTAGAAATGTTTTCTTTAAGGTGAACTTCTTTTCTCATGAGCCATTTCCACTTCACCGTAT
>DAMDIS010000149.1:0-893 GCA_032100885.1 Proteiniclasticum sp. | reverse complement strand
TTTTCTTTTGATCTCATAGTAGATTCTGGTGAGATAGAAAAGATTGACCGGAAGAAGGATCATCAGATAGAGAAAAAGTGCGGTGGCAGCGAAGGTGATGAAGTACTGAGAAACCACACGGCTTACCTGAAGATTAAGAAGTTCAGGGATCTGCCGGATGGTATAGATCATCAGCACAAAAAGCCCTACGAGAAACACATTGACCACAATAAGCTTTAAAAAGATACTGATCCTTAACCCTTCCGTGAGTCTGGAACTCATCTTTAGTGACTTTCTAATGGATCTTCTGTCCAGAAACACTTCATGAAAGGCAAAGATCCACCTCATGAAAAAGTAAGCCACGCTCAAAAGGAGAATGCTGTAGATGAAGATCCCGAACCTCACCGTCCTCAGATTCTCCAGAAGGCTTGGAGGCACTTCCATGAACCTTCTCAAGAGAGGATTTGTCTGAAACTCCACAAGCGGGAGAAGAAGAAGGATGAAGATGATGAGATAGAGAAACTCAAAACCGATGAGTCTAGGAACAGCTCTTATGGCGGTAAGCATCGCTTCGGTGACCAGAATATCTTCATCGAAGAGTTTTTTCTGGGCGATGATGAGATACGTGCCAAGAAGGACAAATAGCGCGAGGATAAACAGAATCACTATGCCAAGTAAGCTCAGGAAGCTTCTTCTTGTCAGCACAATCCTGAATACATCCAGATTAAGGAGAACGCCTCCCTCAGCGGAAAGAAAGAGCCTGTTCAGGAAGTAGGAGATCACCGGAACAAATACTGTCCCAGCCAGGAGAAAATAGGCGAGTCCGAAGTTAAGATACAGCTTATAGTTTTCTCTGATGTTCCTGAAACTCCCGATAAGATCTCTGATCATGCCGCTTCACCTCCTCTCTTTAT
>DAMDIS010000148.1:2529-5724 GCA_032100885.1 Proteiniclasticum sp. | reverse complement strand
CTTTATAGAAGTATTCCTTTCCTCTTGTATTCTCCTTGATGACCTTTTCAAGATACTCGGTATCTCTTAAGGCAGCAACTGCAGCTTCCTGAGCAAAGAGATTGACATCGAAAGGATCTACAACACGGTAGAAATATCCGGCAAGCTCAGGATCGGCAAATCCGTATCCGACTCTTAGAGAGGCCATGCCGTATGCCTTGGAGAATGTTCGAAGAACAATCATATTCCTGTATTCATCAAGATAGTTTAGAGCATCGAAATAATCTTCTCTTGTGACATATTCTCTGTAGGCTTCATCCATTACAATGATGACATGATCAGGAACCTTTTTGATGAATGCCTCAAATTCGGTTTTTCCGAAAGATGAACCGGTAGGATTGTTCGGATTGCACAGATAGATGATTTTCGTCCTGTCTGTGATATGCTTTTCCATATCATTAAGGTCAAGAACAAGTTTCTCCATATTCGTTTTGACGATTTTAGCCCCCATGAGTCTTGCGTTATCCTCATAACGTGAGAAAGAATGCTCACCCATGATGATTTCGTCATTATGATTGAGGAATGTGGATGAAATCACTTTTATCAGCGAATCCGATCCTCCCCCGATAAAGATCTCATCCATGCTTCTTCCGGTCATCTGTGAAAGCTCGCTTCTCAGCGCATAGGATCCTGAGTCAGGATAAAGGCTGATGTCCTCACAGGTTCTTATGATGGCTTCTTTTACCTTTGGACTCGCGCCCATGGGATTCTCGTTTGATGCCATCTTCACGACAGTTTCAATCCCCAGTTCTCTTTTGACCTCAGATATAGGCTTTCCCGCCACATATCTTTTCATCGTGGTCACCTGTTCACGTATCTTATAATTCATTACTTTCCCCCTTGAATGTAATCGTATACTAAGATGATAACCCATGAAAACACTTCAATCAAGGAAATCATTCTGCGCTCCCGCTTTAAAATGGAACAAAAAAAAGAGAAAACAGAACGTTCTCTCTTTACAGATAAATATAATTCAATAATTACTTGTATATTATTTGTCTTCCCCAACGATGAGTACTTCAGTACATAGTTCCACATTGAATTTATCCATTACAGTAGTCTGTATGTAGTTGATCAGGTTCAGTACATCTTTGGCCTCAGCATGATCCTTGTTGATGACAAATCCGCTGTGCTTCTCAGAAACCTGCGCTCCGCCCATCTGATAGCCTTTAAGTCCTGCATCCTGAATCAGCTTTCCTGCATAATGACCTGTAGGTCTCTTGAATGTGCTTCCGGCTGAAGGAAACTCCAGAGGCTGTCTGTCTTCTCTTCTATGGGTAAGGTCTTCTATCTTCGCTTTGATCTCTTCTTTGCTGCCATGCTTAAGCAGGATCACTGCATCAAGTACCACATATCCGTTGATCTTCACTGCTGAAGTTCTATAACCCAGCTCAAGCTGGTTCTTTGTTAAAGTTATGACTCTAAGGTCTGGTGTGATGACACGAACAGAGTCGAGCACGAAGGACATCTCTCCATCATAAGCTCCGGCGTTCATAAATACAGCGCCACCTAGAGTTCCAGGAATTCCGCAGGCAAATTCAAATCCGGTAAGGCTCGCATTGTAGGCAGCTTCAGAAATATCCGCAAGTAGTGATCCGCATTCTGCAACAACAGTATTTCCTTCCACTCTAATCTGATTGATCATTTCTGTCTTAATGACGATCCCTCTGATTCCGCCGTCTTTCACCAGTAGATTCGATCCATTTCCGATGAGAAAAGTGGGTATGTTATTCTCGGTCACATACTGGATAACTCTGATCAGTTTATCCACCGAGTCAGGAATAACTAAAACATCCGCAGTTCCACCAATTTCAAACCAAGTATGGTTCTTCATGGGCTCATCCAGCATAACTTCCTCTTTGGAGAGGATCAATGCCAGATCTTCGTAGGCATCAGTATATCTATTCATTATCAATGCTCCTTAAACTTAATTCCATCTATGCATTATACACAATAGCAGGAAATAAATAAATAGAATTTATGTGAAACTCTAGATTATATTTCCCTTGTAGCCCAAAGAGGACTTCAGACTGATCCTTTATTCCATTATAATGCACAGATTTTACAGAATGGTTAAGGAATGATTACTGATTTCGTATTATTTACGTGCGGGGACTTCATGTTTCCGGAAATAATCAGACCAGTTCAATCTGATTTGAACTGGTCCCTTATACTGCTCTTATTTGAAGCGTTTATCCGCCTATACTTCTTCGTCCTGATGTCTGTCTTCCTGTTTCACTTTGTCATGCTCGTTTCCGTGGAAATAGGTATAGATGCTTCTGGCTGTCTCTTTGTCGATGGATGGTGTTCCAGCGAGCTCATCCAGCGTCGCTTCTCTTATGGCATCAATGGATCCGAATTTCACCATGAGATTCTTTCTTCTTCTCTCTCCTACCCTTGGAATATCCTCAAGAATCGAATGAAGTGTCCTCTTGTCTCTCAGCGTTCTGTGATAGGTGATGGCGAACCTGTGCACCTCATCCTGTATGCGGACAAGGAGATTTCTCGCCTCATTTTGCTCCCTCAGCCCGTATTCCCTGTTCATATAGATGATGCCTCGGGTTCTGTGGTTGTTGTCCTTGACAAGACCCATGACAGGTATTTCAAGGTTCAGCTCCTTCATGACTTCAAGAGCGATGTTCACCTGCCCTTTACCGCCGTCCATGATGATGAGATCAGGGAAGATCGAGAATTTCCCGCCTGTATAATCCAGTTTTCTCTCCTGAATCTCTCTGATTTCATCAAGACCTCTTCTGAATCTTCTTGTCAGGATCTCTCTCATGGAATCATAGTCGTTGGCACCGGTGACGGTCTTGATCTTGAATCTTCTGTAGTCGCTTTTCTTGAACCTGTTCCGCTCATAGACAATCATGGTGCCGACTGAATCCACACCCTGAATGTTTGAGATGTCGTAGGCTTCGATTCGATCGGGAAGGTCATCCAGCTCAAGAAGTGTGGAGAGCTGCGTGATGGCCTGACTGCTTGTTTCATATTCGCTGAGTATCTTCTGCTTGAACTGCTCGATGGTTGCCCTGGCGTTGCTCTCTGCAAGTCCGAGCATATTGAGCTTGTCCCCTCTTTTGGGTGAGCTGAGACTTACACTTTTTCCCCGTCTCATACAGAGCCAGCTTTCAAGCAGTTCGTCTTCAAGATCCA
>DAMDIS010000148.1:0-2461 GCA_032100885.1 Proteiniclasticum sp. | reverse complement strand
TAAGAATCACAGCATCCTCTTCCTTGGCGAAACCTTCCAGGATATAGTGTTCTCTTCCTACGAGCTTACCGTCACGGACATTGAACACCTGAACGGAAACATCCTCCTCGTCTTTGAAGATTCCGATGAAATCCTCATCATCCAGTCTTCTTGTGAACACTTTCTGCTTCTGTACGGTTTTCTCAATGGCATAGAGTTTGTCCCTAAGGTGAGCTGCCCGTTCAAAATCGAGATTCTCGGACGCCGCAATCATTTCTTCCTTAAGGGATTTCTTGATCTTGACGTCTCTTCCTTCCAGAAGATTGATGATGTCCTCGATCATCAGCGCATATTCCTGCTTTGAAATATACCCCGCACAGGGTGCCTTGCACAGTCCCAGGTGGTAGTTGAGGCAGGGCTTGGTCCTTTCCCCGAACTCCGTGATCACCCGCCTGCAGGTCCTAATGGGATAGATCTTCTTGATGGTGTCGAGCGTCTCATAGACCGCAGTGACATCTGTGAAGGGACCGAAATACCGGTTCCCGTCTCTTGCATAGTTTCTCGTGACATATACTCTTGGAAAATCCTCATTTGTTGTAATCTTAATAAACGGAAAATGCTTGTCATCCTTAAGCAGCACATTGTATCTTGGACTGTGCTTCTTGATGAGGTTCATTTCCAGGATCAGCGCTTCCATTTCGCTGTCAGTGATGATGTACTCAAATTCAGCGACCTTGCTGACCATGACCCTGGTCTTTTCCGAATGATTCTTTGTATTCTGAAAGTATGATTTTACTCTCTTTTTTAAATTCTTGGCTTTACCTACATAGATAATTTCACCCAAGCTGTTTTTCATCAGGTATACTCCGGGATTATCCGGGAGTATACCCAGCTGATATTCTAAATCAAACACTTTATCACCTGTTCTCCGTGTACCATTTCATAAGTTCCGCTGAGATGGAAGCCGCTTTGCCTCCACCTGATCCTCCGTCCAGTACAACTACTGCAATGGCGATTTCAGGATCTTCAAAAGGTGCAAATCCGACAAACCAGGAATTGATGACCGGTGTCTCTTCACCGCTGGTGAGGACGTATTTATCCTGGGCAGTTCCTGTTTTTCCTGCTCCGCGGATTCCTGAAAGCACTTTCATGACATCCGACTTTGACGAATCCACATTGTTCTTCATGTAGGCTTTGACCGTCTGAGCAGTACCGACGTTTGCCACTGTCTGATAAAGCTCAGGTTCATAGACTTCTTTCGTTGTTCCGTCGTACCTCTGTACGGCATTGATGAGCCTTGGAGACATCAGCTTTCCGTCATTTGCAATGGCAGCCGCCACCATGGCCATCTGCAGAGGATTTGTGCCTACCTCTCCCTGGCCGATACCGGTCTGAGCCAGAAGACCGTCATCGTTTTTGCTGTGCGGCGTGATTGTGCTGTTTCCGATATTGATGCCTTTAAATGACAGCTCCTTGTTGAAGCCGAACCGGCCTGCAACATCTGCCAGCTTGTCGCCGCCGAGTTCAATGGCAAGTCCCCCGAAGACCACATTGGAGGAAACGGCAAACGCCTCTTCCAGATTGATTCTCCCGTATTTATTGCCGTTGACATTGGGAATGTATACACCTGCATTGACATCGAGCTTTCCATTGTCTTCAAAAATCCGCTCCTCCACACCATCGATGTTTTCAAGAGCTGCGATGAGGGTGATGATCTTGAAGGTGGATCCGGGCGCATATCTTGAACGGGCAGCCTTGTTGACGAAAACTCCTTCATCCCCGCCCTTCTTGTTGAGCTCTTCGTAAATCTGATCCAGATTGTTCGGATCGTAGCTTGGACGGTTGACCATGGCAAGGACTTCTCCGGTTTTCGGATTCAGTGCCACGATGGAACCTGAAGTGCCGAGCTCGTCGCCAAGAAGTTCATAAGCTCTTTTCTGAAGTTCGCTGTCAAGGGTCGTCACCACATTGTTGCCCACCTTCGTTCTGTTGATGATGGATGAGGGATTCTTCAGCACTTCAAGGAAGTTGTTTCTGCTGATGTTCATGACAAATTCGTCGGTGACCAGAGTCTTGTCCATGATGTTTTCAAGTCCTGTAACAACAGATCTTGTTGCATAGCCAAGTGCCTGTGCAAAGGGCGCTCCGCCCTGATAGATCCTCTTCTGACTTTCATTGTCCTGTCTCTCGCTCTTCGAAAGAACCGTACCGTTTCTGTCGTAGATGCTTCCTCGAAGGACACGGTTTCTCTCGACAGCTGCTCTCACATTGCCAGGTCTTGCTGCGATATCTTCCGCCATGACAGCCTGAAAATACAGCATATAGCCCATGATGGCGATAAAGAGGGTCAGAATCACCCCGGAGATGATCTTGATATTCTTGTTCAGTGCGATCTTTCTTTTTTCATCTCTCATGACGCTATGCCTCCTCTGAAATTTTCTGTATGATGCCTAAGCTCAGGAATATCGTCAGCATGGAAGTA
>DAMDIS010000147.1:2934-5760 GCA_032100885.1 Proteiniclasticum sp. | reverse complement strand
ACCTTCGACATTGAATGAAGCGGAAGCGACGTAGTCCTCTCTGTAGGGTACTTCATGATCTTTAAGCACATCCCTGTATCCGGAAAGCCTTTCCTCTCCGAAATCAAGGGTTGTTTCACCCTGGATGTACATGATGTTTTTGTGTCCAAGATCAAGCAGATGCTTCACCCCTTCATACATCCCCATATAGTTGTTCACTTCAACTTTTACAGAATAGTCCTTATAATTCGTGCTTTTATTCAGTACGGCAAAAGGGACGGATATTTTCAGACTTTCCTCCATTCTGACATTTCGCTCCAAAGAGGCGATGACGATGATTCCATCTACCTGTTTCTCCATGAGCTTTGTGATATGGCTGATTTCCTTATCGATGGAATCGTCAGTATTGCACAGAAACAGACTATACCCTTTTTTGTGCGCCATATCTTCAGCGCCCCTTGATATATCGGTATAGTAGGCATTCTTGATGTCGGGAATAATGAGTCCCAGTGTTTTTGTATTTTTTGTTTTCATACTTCGGGCAAGGGAATTCATCCGATAACCCTGCTCCCTTATGGTCTTCATCACACGCTGCCTGGTCTCTTCCCCGATATCATCGTCTTTTCCGTTGACAATCTTTGATACCGTAGCAATGGAAACATGACAAAGCTCAGCTATGTGTTTCATGGTAACTGCCATAATGCACATCTTCCTTTTAGAGTCTCTTCAATTTTGTTACACGCAACATATTCAATTATAGTACAGAACAGTGAAATATTGTACAAAATTCTTTTTGATGTTCATGAGTTTCTACAGACTTTCAAATCCCATCTTTGCAACAGCGAGAGCACCCTTTAGGCCGGTATCCTTACCAAGTCCGGAAGGCAGAATCTCACAGGCGTCAAAGAGAAAATCCAGACAGTTTCTCTTTGCACTTGCCCTGACTGAATCAAAGAAGAAATCGCCAATGGAGGATACCCCACCGCCCAGCACCAGAACCTCAGGATTGTACAGGGTGATGAGATTCGCACAGGCGACTCCGATGTAACTGAAAGCATCTTTAAGGATTTCTTCCGATACCTGATCTCCTCTAAGATAGGCTTCGTAGACCTCTTTTGGGGTAATCTTGTCAAACTGCTTGAGAAGAGTCTCTTTGGCCGTTTCTCTTGCCTCTATGGCGCGCTTTGTAATGGCCGTTCCCGACGCTAGAGCTTCCAGGTCGCCGTAAAGTCCGCAGTTGCACTTTATATCGCTCTTCGGATCGATGATCATATGACCCACTTCAAAAGCGTTTCCCGTACTTCCTTCCAGAAGCTTTCCTCCGATGACCGCTCCGCCACCGACGCCGGTGGAGACGGTGACATAGATGAGATCGTTCTTCCCTTCGCCTTTTCCAAACTGATACTCTCCAAGGGCTGCGGCATTGGCGTCATTTTCCAGAATGCAGGGTCTTCCAAAATGCTCCTTCAAGGGTTTAAGCAGATCATAGTCTATAAAGGGCAGATTGTACGCTCTAAGAATCTTTCCTTCTTTCTTGTTTACGATGCCTGGCGTTCCGATGCCGATGAATGCCAGGTCCGTTGCTTCTGCTTTTGCACGTTTAATGAGCTCTTCCAAAGAACGGATGATTCTGCCTACCACTGCCTCCTCCCCCTCTTCTGCCAGTGTCGGTGTAGTGGTCTCATAAAGAATGTTACCGGACAGATCGCTTATGGCCGAACTGATTTTGGTGCCACCAAGATCGATTCCTGCTAGATATTTCATATTTCTCACCTCGTGTATGTATTTTTTATGTCGGTTGCTTATCTATATATTATTATATATTTTCTTCATAATAAAGCAGCCAATGATAAATCTTCTGAATTTCATCATATTTGAGTCAGAAATGGGTAAAGTGGTGTAAACTTTCGTCTACACCACCTCTAAAGATTTATCATGGAGTTTAGTCTTTTGGACTGACTAAAGTATATCTCTTTCACCTTGAATCAACCTTAAATGTACTCAGCGTCTACTCTGAAATATCCTCATAAAGAAATTCATGCAGTCGTTCTCTGTTTTCTTCAAGATCGATGGTGATGACACTTCTGCCGTTCTTGTCGGCGTATTTCCAGGTATCGTCAAAAGGTATTCGAGCCTGGGTGACTTTGCTCTTTCCGCCGCTCAAAACTTCAAGACCCAGTGTGAATACTGTATCGGGCTTGATGTTGGTGTCCACATGCTTAAGGGTTTCTGTCAGGAAACCGGTCAGCTTGATGGGATTCAGCGAGCTTTTCATTTTGCTTAGGATACTCATCATGACATCTCTCTGCCTTCTGGTTCGACCGAAATCACCGTCACCGGTTTTCCGGTTCCTTGCATGAGTCAGTGTCTGTGAACCGTTAAGCGTATGGGCTCCTTCTTCCACTGGAATTCTGTCATCAGGATGTGAGGCGTTTATTCTTCTGATTTCCGCTGTTGTAAGGGTAAGCTCGATACCGCCCAGCTCATCCACGATGTTCTTCAGCCCTTCAAACTCGATGATCGCATAATTCTGGATGTCCAGATCGAAGTTGACGTTCACTGTGTTGACGGCAAGTCCTATGCCGCCGAAGGCATAGGCGGCATTGATCCGGTTCCACTCCCTGTTCGGAATGGCTACCCAGGTATCACGCATGAAGGAGGTGATTTTGATGTCCTGGTTTTCTCTGTTGTAGCTGATCAGCATCATACTGTCCGAGCGGCCCTGACCTTCTTCATCAGGTCTGATATCGCTGCCCACCATGAGAATGTTGAATACATCCTCATCAATCGGCACTTCCTTATAGATGCCTTCTTCCTGTGGCGTTTCCACCTCATAATAGAAGTCTT
>DAMDIS010000147.1:1330-2924 GCA_032100885.1 Proteiniclasticum sp. | reverse complement strand
TCGATGATATCCAGTTCCTCCTGATCCGCAAGGATAATCCCCGGATTTTCAATGATGTCAGCAAAGCTCTTGTTCAGAGAGGCAAGCTTGGCATACAGCATGACAAAGATGATGAGAATGACTGCAAGGACTCCAAATACCGCAAACATAATTTTTCTGTTTTTACTGGACTTAACTTCCATAAACGACGTCCTTTCCATTTTGCTAAACGTTTTATTGTTTCATGCTGTCTTCTATCAGCTGGATTCAGTACAGGAAGCACACTTGCTGCCCGAATTCCATAAGAAGGGTATTGTTTCTGCTTATAACTATATTATGGGTTCAAGAACACATTTTAGCAACGAAATGATGACATTTGAACCTTGCGACTTCACATAAATGTGTATCTCAAACTTCTGCCCCTATACTCTGCTTCATCGTCCTACACTCAAGACCATATGATGTCATAGTCCGGTGTACTGAAATGCCCAGCTCTATCATAAGCCGGGCATTCTATGTTTCATTCATTTTTTCGTTCTCACTCAAAATAAAGCTTGAGTTTCAAAGGTTCAAAAGTATAGACATCTGTCGGATCATGGATCCAGATACTGCCATAAAGCGATTCATAATAGCGTTCATCATAAGCCTGATCCATCAGCCTTGCCGCTCCACCTTGAATCTCGATTCTGTATTCGTACTGCTGTCCGTTATACCAGATGGGGATTTCTGTCGTCTTGTTCTTTCCGGGTTCGATGGCGACTCTTTGAATCTCCATGCCTTTCTGTTCAAGGACCACGTAGTTCTTCCCTTTCGTATGATAGTAAGCATCGATGATGCTGAAAGCGCTGAGTCCCAGAAGAAGGATCACCATGATGGGCACCATGATTTTACACAGCGGGGTCTCACATATTCTTCTATACACACTCTTCTTCCCTGCTGTATGATCTTCCACGGCGCACCTCCTCAGTTATTCTTTAACGCCTGAGAGGTTCTTCCTTGCTTGACTCATTTTCCGGAAAAAATCGCTCGAGATCGTCATCAGGCTTTTTCTTCATTTTTCTCAGCTTGGTTGGGAGCAATATCAGTAAAGCTGCAATCACAATAAATCCAAGACCATACCAGAATTCCATATTCTCACCTTCCATTTCAATTATCTTCTGTTGACATGATGAGTATAGCATATGGTTATGACCTGCAGATTTCATAATTGTTACAAAATGATATTCTCTGCATTTCTTATGAGCCGGAACGGTTTACCTGATGAAAACTTCTACTTCACGATGATGTCCACTTCACTTTTCTCCTCATTCTCAACGGTAACCACCATCTTTATGGGCAGAGCCACAATGATTTCATGAGTATCTCTGATCCATCCCATATCCTCATGAATGGACAGTGGAACAATTTCTTCAGGCAGTCTCTTAAGCCTCACAGCGCCATCTCTGATTTCAAGATTGCCTTCATAGTCTTTCCCTCCGTGGCTGAACGGAAAGCTGACCTGGTATTCCTCTTCTTCCTTCATGGATTCTCTGTAGATTTCTTTTCCGTCTTTCTCGATGACGATTTCTTTGGCCCCTACGATTTTCTCGGTGGACCCGTAAAATATGAGTGCGGG